>DATNQN010000102.1 GCA_036703985.1 Leptolyngbyaceae cyanobacterium | reverse complement strand
CTCCCCATCCCCCCACCTCCCCATCCTCTTTCACCCCCTCAAAAAATGGTTGCCCAACTATCTTCCCGAATTGATGCTGTAAAAGTCTACGCTGCTGGTGCAACGGTTACTCGCATTGCTGAGTTAAACTTGCCAGCAGAGGGATTACCAGAACAAGTAGAAATATCTGGTTTGCCATTAGCTCTGGATGATAGCAGCGTTAGGGTGAGGGTAGAATCGTCAGAAAATTTAAATTTAATTTCTCTTCATGCTGCTGATATTAGGATTGGTTTAGCAGTTCCGCCACCGCCAGAAACGCCACCCCCACCGCTGGAAGAAGAGGTACGTGCAGCAAAAAGAGAAGTAGAAAAAATTGAAAATTTAATTGCTTTAATCGAACAAGAAATTAAAGCATTAAATAAGTTGCAAGTGCCGGATCGTCCTAAAGTAGAATTGGGTTCAGCGCCGCCTCCTTCTCCTACTAATGCTAGGTTGGCGCTGACTAATTTTAGCGACGAACAAATTCGCGCCAGAATGCAGGAAAAGCGAGAAAATGTAGAA
The DNA here is from genome assembly GCA_036703985.1 of Leptolyngbyaceae cyanobacterium. Lineage (GTDB taxonomy): Bacteria > Cyanobacteriota > Cyanobacteriia > Cyanobacteriales > Aerosakkonemataceae > DATNQN01. The sequence continues at coordinate 21,595 of DATNQN010000102.1, read as the reverse complement.
AAACTGCAAAAGGCGAAGGAACATCTGGCTGATTTAGAACAAAAACAGTCACTTGCTTCTAATGCTAAAAATGCTAAAGCAAAAGATTTATTAAAAACTGCGATCGTTAGTTTAAGCTATGAAGGGGAAGCACCCGTTAATCAAAGAATCAACTTACTTTTAGAATACTTCGTACCTGGGGCGCGTTGGACACCAACTTATGTTTGCCGTTTGAATAGCGTCGAAAATACTGCTACCATCGCAGTGCGATCGCTAATTTGTCAGCAAACAGGCGAAGATTGGTCGGGAGTACGCCTGCAACTATCTACCGCTCTTCCTTTGAGTTGGTGCGAATTGCCAGAATTATCATCATTGCGAATTGGAAAAGCGCAACCTCCCCTCAAAAAAGCTGGCTGGCGCAAACCTCCTGTCGGTGCAGAAATTTTATTTGAAGATTTCGATCGACAGCAAACTATTGTGGAAAGTAAAGCTGATAAGTACGCGGTTAGAAGTTTTTCTCTTCCATCGATAATATCTCCATTAGCAAACTTAAACAGTTATTGGAAAGCCGCTGATTCGGTTGGTAAAACAGAGGAATTAACCGAAGATACTGCAAAATTTGGAGAAACCAGAGGGCTACCCACACCAATGAGCGCATCTGATAATGATTATGCTGAATTAGAAGTTTCCTTTGGAATAATAACAGAAACAGAAACATCATTACCGCGCTCTGTAAATGATTCTACGGATAATTTATTTGGCGGTTTAGGACAGACAAGTAGCGATTCGGATGAATTTTTTATGGGTAGTGTAGAACCATCATTCGACGAAGAAGAGATCGATCAATTACTACCTTTAAAAGAAGGATTGTCATCGCAAACAACCAACTACAAAAAACAGGCATCACCCGCAGGAAGTGGTATGCTAACCATAGCAAAAGTTAGCCAAACAGCCCAAGAAATAGACTTTAAAACTGATTTACTTGCCTACAGCTTAATGATAATGGGCGATCCCGAAGATAGAGCCAAGCGCGGTAAATTATCGATCGAACAACGGGACGAATTTTATTTAAAAATGCTCCGCCGTCAGGAATTGTCTGTCTCTTTTAACATCCCTAAAGTCATCGAAAAAGCAGTATCCAACGCTCGAAAATGCCTTTCTCTACAGCTTCCCCTCGGCGGAATTGATGTTCGACAAGCCGCAGGTTCTTTTGATTATGCTTATAGCGCCGACGGACGAGTGGATATTCCCTCCAACGGTCAATTCCATTCTGTAGCGCTCACCAGTCAAACTACCCAAGTGGATGTGCGCTACGTCGTCGTTCCTCGCGAAGATACCAACGTTTTTAGAATCGCTCAGCTTCGCAATCCCCTCTCAGCACCTTTACTCAGTGGCCCTACTGATGTCTACGTGGATGGTGAATACATCTTATCTAGTAACATTACCACCGTTCCGCCCAAAGGAAAAATGGAATTAGGCTTGGGAGTCGAACAAGCGATTAAAGTAGCCCGCAATACATTTTATTCGGAAGCTCGTTCCGATGAAACGATCGTAGCCTTTAACCAACTGCATCACCAAATCAAAATCGAGCTTGTCAACCACCTACCCAGAGAAGCCAAAATAGAAGTGCGGGAACGCATCCCCATTCCCCAAGAGGGAGCTAAAGTGGATGTGCAGATCGAAAAAGTTTCGCCAGATTGGGAACTATATAACCAAGTCGAACGTGAAACACCTATCCAAGGCGGTTATCGCTGGCGGATTAAGTTGGCAGCTAAAAAGCAAGCTACTTTATCCGTTGACTACATGATTAAAACATTTGTGGATAATGAACTTGTTGGTGGGAATCGTAGGGAATAATTGTTGAGTGGCTATCAAACTCAATCCGCATAAAAAAGCAATTTTCAGGGATCGGTAGTCGAATTCAGCATTATTTAAACAATTATCCGTTGTGGCAAACAGACTGATCGGGGGCAAAATTATGCAGCGGGAACTACAACAAAAAATCATGGGTTATTATATCGAAGAAACGAAAAATAACCTGAGTACGATCGAACAACTTTTACTAAATTTTCATAACAGGTTTGATGAATGTCGAATTATCGAAGATCTCGTGTGTGCTTCTAACTCTTTAACTACCGGATCGGCTATGCTCGGTATAGACAGCATTTCCCGGACTAGCTGCTTTTTAAAATCTTGTTTTCAAGTTTTGCAATTGGAAGGTTCGATTAAAATTGACCAAAAGCTAAAAGACCTTTTTATGCAAGTATTTTGCGCTCTCAAAGAATTGGTAGAACATTTGGGAAATTCTTCAGAACTGGGCAATTTGAGAGACGATATCGTGATGTCGGAAATAGAACCAGTGATGGGAGACTTAAAAAATCACTTGGATTTGCTGATTAAGCGATCGCACGACGATAATAACTCATTTGATGATGAATTAATCTCCCTATTTGATGACTTTTTGTTAGAAAATTCAGCAAGTTAATCCCTCGTTTGTAGTAAGGACTTCAGTCCTTTCTTCCGATTTGAAGACTAAAGTCTTCACTACAAACTTTTTCATAAAAACTTCAGTTTTTAAACTGAAGACTAAAGTCCTCACTACAAACAAGCTTTATTTCAAGACAATTCTGACTCTTTCTTAATATGCAATCAGTTCAATCCCCGACTACAATTATTCAAGAATTAACTATCGATGCGCCCATTTCAGTTGTTACGCTTTTAGAAGACCGCGCTCAAGTAAAACGTATAGGTAAAATTCAACTAAACGAAGGATTATGGAGACTTACCATCCCAAAAGTCGCACCTGTTATTTATAACAAATCTCTCCGAGCCGAATTCTGTCAAGAATATCCCGGCGCTAATATTAATGATGTTAGAGTACATCGCAAAAAGTTAATTAAGCAAGCAGACAGACCGGATGAAATTCAAGCTTTAGAAACCGATATCCGTACTTTAATTGCTAATTTACAACATATTACCGAAGACCGACAACATCTAGAATCTTGCTTCGAGCGCGTCAATATCATTTTAGTTAAATATTTGGCAGAATTGCCAGTTGATGCCGTGTGGGGACAACTCGATCCGAAGTCTTGGCGAGAGCAAATTTTTACTTTATTTAAACAGATAAGAGATTTGCGTAGTGAAGTTTTGAATAGCTATCATACCCAGCAGGATTTAAGCCATAAATTTAGTAAATTAAATAATCAATTACGGATTTTATCTAGTCCCAATCTGTTTTATCAAGCTCATATTGAAGCTGATTTAACCATTGAGCAATCAGGAGAATATGAAATAGCTTTCGATTACGTCGTGCCGAATGCCCTTTGGCGTCCTTGGCATCAAGCACGCCTTCTTTTAGGAGAAAAAAATCTGCTTTCCTTTCGGTTTGATGGTTGTGTTTGGCAACGGACAGGAGAAGATTGGCAGAATGTAGATTTGATATTTTCTACTGCCAGAACTTCCTTGGGAAATGAACCTCCTTTGTTGACAGATGAACGGTTAAATGTTAAAGAAAAAAGTAAACAAATAATTATTCAAACTCGCGAACAAAAAGTGCAAACCACCGGATTGGGAACTGCTCAAAGTTCTTCCGATCGAGAAGTACCAGCAACGGTAAACTTACCTGGAGTAGATGATGGTGGGGAAGTGCGAAATTTGCGATCGAGTAAAAAAGCTACCATTCCTTCTGATGGTCGTCCTTATCGAATTCCCATTGTTTCTTTTGAGTCGGAAGCCAATATCGAATATGTCTTAATGCCAGAAGTTGATTGTCAAGTAATTCTCAAAAGCGAACAAATAAATACTTCTCAATTTCCCATTTTAGCAGGGCCAGTAGACTTAGTGAGAACATCTGAATTTGTCGGTCGCACATCTCTGTTATTCATTGCTCCCGGAGAAAAGTTTGCGTTAGGATGGGGACCAGATCCAGCTATGCGCGTGCAAAGGACTGAAACTCAAGAAAGGAAAACAGACCATTTGACTGAGTGGAATATAGTTACCACAACTGTCAAGTTATTTTTATCTAATATTGGAGCAGAAAGTAGAATAATTAAAACTACGGAAAGAGTACCAATTTCTGAGCTAGAACAAGTTAAAATTGAAGTAATAAAAGATAAAACTACCAACGATGTAGAACCAGATAAAAATGGTTTCTGTAATTGGGATTTTAATCTAAATGCTTACTCTCAATTAGAAGCATCTCTGGTTTACCAAATTTCAACCGCACCAGAAGTCAAAGGAATATAAACTAAAAAACACTTTCTTATCTGCGTTTATCTGCGTTTATCCATCTTTATCTGCGGTAAAATTTAACCCTTGAATCCCACAGTATATATTAAGTAGGCTGTGTGACGGCATTGTAAGAATATGAAATTAGAGTTTGAGAAATTTTGGCCGTCACGCACCATATGGAGATAAAAGTGCGTTACGCTGACGCTAACACACCCTACCTGTTAAGGTGCTTTTCAATCGAAAATCTAAAATCAAAATGTCTTACGACGACCTGTTCAATACTATAGAAGAATTAGTACTACATCATTCTCCTAGCGGTGCAGAGAAAGAAATTGACCGATTTTTGCTCGATCGCTTTCAAACATTGGGAGTAGAATCGTGGTTAGACCGGGCTGGAAATGCGATCGCAAAAATCCCAGGTAAAGATTCTACCAGAGCGATCGCGATTACCGCCCACAAAGATGAAATTGGCGCAATTGTCAAGAGCATCGAACCAGAAGGAAAAGTGCAAATCCGCAAACTCGGCGGCGCTTTCCCTTGGGTGTATGGTGAAGGAGTCGTCGATTTATTGGGAGACGATCGCACGATTAGCGGTATACTCTCCTTTGGTTCCCGCCACATTTCCCACGAATCTCCTCAAAAAGCGCAACAAGAAGACAAACCATTACGCTGGGAAGACGCATGGGTAGAAACTAAACTCACAGCAGAAGAACTAGAAGCAGCTGGTGTTCGTCCCGGAACTCGCGTCGTCATCGGAAAACATCGCAAACGACCGATTCGCCTCAAAGATCACATCGCCAGTTATACCTTAGATAACAAAGCTTCCGTCGCCATTTTATTAGAATTAGCCGCCAATCTGAAGCAGCCAGCCGTCGATACTTATTTAGTTGCGTCTGCCAAAGAAGAAGTAGGTGCGATCGGCGCTCTTTATTTTACCCAAAACCAACGCTTAGAAGCCTTAATTGCCCTAGAAATCTGCCCTTTATCCAAAGAATACCCCATTGAAGACGGCGCAGCGCCAGTGTTGCTTTCCCAAGATGGCTATGGAATTTACGATGAAGACCTCAATGCTATTATCCGAAAAGCGGCAAAAAAACTCGATATTCCCATCCAATTAGCTACTATCAGCGGTTTTGGTTCCGATGCGTCAATTGCCATGAAATTCGGTCACGTAGCTCGTGCAGCTTGCTTGAGTTTCCCCACTCAGAATACACACGGTTATGAAATAGCGCATTTAGGCGCGATTACCAACTGCATACGGTTACTACAAGCTTTCTGCGAAACAGAGCTTAACTTTACGTGAGTTCGATCGACCTCTCCCCCCCAGCCCCCCTCTCCTGCAAGGCGAGGGGGGAGTCACGAAATAATGAGTTTTTAAAGCCCCTCTCCGCGTCGGGGAGGGGTCTTTTTAAAATCTGTCGAACTCACGTTAACTTTCAATAAAGCCAGAATTCTCCGCAATTCGATAGCGTAGAAGTGTCAAAATAGAAATCTAAATCTCTGGAGAATTGGTTCTAATTATGGCCAAAACCGTTGCCGATGTGATGAGCCGCGATCCTATTACGGTGCGGTTAGAAACTCCTCTCAAGGAGGCGATTCAAATTTTGGCAGAACGCCGCATCAGTGGTTTGCCCGTAGTGGATGAAGATGGCAAACTACTGGGTATTATCTCCGAAACAGACTTGATGTGGCAAGAAACCGGAGTAACGCCTCCTGCCTACATCATGTTTCTCGATAGCGTGATTTATTTAGAAAATCCTGCTCGTTACGATCGAGATTTACACAAGGCTTTAGGACAAAAAGTGGGAGAAGTGATGACGAAAGAACATCTGAGCGTCACTTATCCAGATAAACCTTTAAGAGAAGCCGCACAACTAATGCACGAAAAAAACGTTCGCCGTTTGCCAGTGCTAGACTCGGAAGACCGGGTAATTGGCATTATTACTCGCGGGGATATTATCCGAGAAATGGCAGCGAGTTAAGAGGAAGGATGGGGAGATGGGGAGATGGGGGGATGGGGAAACGCTGTTAAATTTTTTTACATCCTCAACGAGTTTTGATAAGTAAGTACCGATAACCGATCGCTAAAAAATGACTATTACTCCTGATTCTGTAAAACAATTGCTAAGTTCGGAAGATTTGGGCAAGCGCCTGCAAGGGGTTAACCAATTGCGCCAACTGGAAAAACCGATCGCGTTTGAGTTGGTACAAAAACCGATCGCCGATAGTAATTCTCGCGTGCGATATGCGGCGGTGAGTCAGATGGATACCTTGGGGGAGCAAGATTTACCGAAATCGTTGGAGATTTTGCGCGATCGCTTATTCAACGACTCCGAAGTAGACGTACAATCAGCTGCTGCTGACTGTATCGGAGCCCTTAAGTTAGCAGAAGGTTTCGATGACTTGCAGCAAGTATATCAAAATACTTCCGAATGGCTCCTCCAGATGAGCATTGTCGCCGCTTTAGGTGTCATGGGAGAACCGCGAGCTTTCGATCTCCTAGAAAAAGCACTCTCTTCTGAGATCGAGCTAGTCAAAAGTGCCGCCATCAGTTCTTTTGGCGAATTGGGCGATTTACGCGCAGTACCACTTTTAGCACCTTTCGCTCAAGATCCCGATTGGCAAACTCGCTACCGACTGGTGCAAGCACTCAGTCGTTTGGGTAGTCCGGATGCGATCGCGATTATTAAAAACATGACAAATGATCAGGTAGAGCAAGTAGCGCAAGAAGCAAGGAATTCTTTGCCTGTTGCTTAGGAAGTAGGGGGATGGAGAGAAGGGGGGAATTACTAATTTTTATCCTTCATCCTTTCCCCCTGCGGACAGCTATAGCGCCAATATAGGAACTTCTCAAATTAATAGGAGAAGAGCGAAAATGGGAGTTACTACCCTTAAAACTAATGGATATCGAACCCAGTCTACAGACACTTCGATCGAAGCAGAACAGGTACAGTTCAGTTTGTGGCGCACGCTGCCTTTGTGGAAAAAAGCAGAGATAGTGAGTAATTGGACTAAAGGCTGTTGGGAGATGTGTCTTTTAGCAATTCACCATCGCTATCCAAATGCAGATGCAGCTTCGATCAGAAATGAATTTTTGCTGCGATCGTTAGGAGAAGAATTTCGATCGATAGCAGATATTCTATCTATCTATCCGTTGTTCTGGAACCAACCATTAATGCTAACTGACCCCATTTCTCTAGCACTTGTTATAGCTGATATATTAAATCAGTTAGAAATTCCCTATCTGGTAGGTGGATCGGTAGCTAGCTCTCTGTTCGGAGAACCACGCAGCACCCAAGATATCCATCTAGTAGCAGATTTGCCTTCCGAAAAAGCTGACAGCTTAATCCAAGCTTTGCAACCAAGATTTTATGTTTCAGAAGATGCTGTTAAAGATGCCATTCGTTATAAAGGTTCTTTTAACCTGATTGATAACGAATCTCTCGGAAAGATAGACATTTTTATTTTGAAAGATGAACCATTTAATCGAGCGGAGTTTCAACGACGACAAGCTAGGATCGTCCGGCAAAATCCCGAACAAGTAATAGTTTTACCTACCCCAGAAGACATTATTTTGCAAAAATTAATCTGGTATAAAATGGGGTTTGGCTCTCAAAAACAATGGCGGGACATTTTAGGCGTGATCAAGCTGCAAAGCGAACAACTAGACAGAATCTATCTAAACCAATGGGCTGAGGTGCTTAAGTTAACAGACCAATTTGCACAAGCCTTGAGAGAATCTAGCTTAGATAATAACACATAATTTGATGATACCGTGTTCCTAAATATTGACTTTTTAGTTAGTTAATGTGTTCATCCTAATATTTTAAGTTATATACCTTTAATATACTGCCTCAATACAGGTGGCAAAATATAAAAACTTCTTTGTTGTTCAATCAAACAACGACGCGATAAAGATTGCAGCACATTTGGCAAATCTGATGCAGTAATTTTTCCTTTTTCTAGTAATTGTGTCAAGTTAATTGCATCACTCTCTTTCGCTAATAAAAAGAGCAATTGTTTTTCAATTTCTGATAAGCGATTAAACTGCTCATCCAAAACATCTTTCAAATCTTCCGGCAACAATATAGTATCATTAGTCAATAATTCTGTTACGCATCCTCCCAACTCTTTAATCAGAGTCGCCACGCTTTTTAGCCATAATGGATTACCTTGGTAGGAATGAATCAGCGCTGAGAAATTCTCCATTTCTGCTAATCCTTTATCTCTAAGAATTTCCCATCCAGCATCAGTATTTAAACCCGTAAGTTGTAAGATACGAATCGGAGTATTTTCGGTTTCACTCTTTCCAATGTCTCTCGGTTGTTCCCAACCGATTAACACAAAGCAACTTTGATGGGATAACGTTTCTATTTGTTTGAATAAAGAGCGATATTCTTCGTAGCCAGTTTTATATTTTCCTGCCAATTCACCGCAACCAAAAAGGTTTTGAACATCATCTAGTACGACTAAACAGCGATATTTTTGTAAATATTTAATTAAAGGTAAAGGTTTTTGGTTAGTTGCAGTTGAATCTAGTTTTTTTGATTCTAATAAAGATCGCACCCCACCCAAAACTCATCGCGATTAGCTTAGACAATAGCCACGCTTCACCCATAACATGAAATCAGCCATTTACGATATAATAAATATGCTTTTACCCAATCATCAGTTATGCTACGAGAAAAGCTTAAGCAGGAATTAGACAGACTAAACGAAGACCAGCTTAAAAAAATTGCCGATTTCATCAGCTTAATTGACTCTGAAGCTAATCAATTAACATCATCTTTTGTTCCATTTTGGCAAACAGCAACACCATCAGAACGAGCGAGGGAGTTTCGGGATTGGATTTCTCAACTTCCGACAACAAATGTGAGCTTATCTGATGAAGCATTTAGCAGCGATCGCATTTACGAAGAATGACAAAATATCTACTAGATACCAATGTAATCCTGCGTTTTTGTAACCCTGACGATCTGCAACATCATCTAGCCACAGAAGCAATATCTGGTTTACTAAACCAAGCAGATGAATGTTTTCTGACAGCGCAAGTATTAATAGAACTTTGGGTCGTTGCAACAAGACCAGTTGAAGTAAATGGCTTAGGATGGACTACAAAAAAACGCGAAACATCATAGACGAGCTTCTTAATCGCTTCCCATTGCTAGAAGAATCCCAACAAATTTTTCCCTATTGGTTAGATTTAGTCACCACAAATCAAGTTATGGGTAAACGAACTCACGATGCCCGTCTCATTGCGGTTATGCTGGCAAATAAAATTACACATCTTCTGACCTTCAATCCAAGTGATTTTGCGGTCAAATCAAGCATTACAGTTGTACGTCCACAGGAATTAGTGGTATAGCTCTACCCATATCCTGACAGACTTCGCAATCTTATCCATTTTTATCATGACAATGTGATGATTGGATAGATTGCGATCGCCCCACTACTTCCTGATGGGAGAGGATATCCAGTTACGGCGAGATCGATGACCGATAAAGAAAAGCAGAGATACAAGCAGTAAAGGAACCGATGAATAAGTCAAACATTCCCCAAACTGACTCCATTCAAGAGTTAGCACATTTTTGGGATACCCATGACTTAACCGATTTTGAAGAACAATTAGAAGAAGTTACAGAACCCATTTTCGATCGTGCTATCCATCACTTAGACGAACAAGAAGCTTTCATACAAATCCGCTTGCAACCAAAAGAAATAGAAGCAGTAAAAAAAGTAGCCAAATCAAGAGGAATCGATTACACCGATTTAATTCGGGAATGGGTTTTAGAAAAGGTTCATATCGTCTAATAAATCTTGAGAATTTAGATATAGAAGGTTTGGTCGATCGCGATCGCCTACGACAGGAATAGCGATCGCAAACATACCCAAAAAAGTGCGATCGCACCGACAAGAAACCCGGTTTCTGACTCTTACACAAATTTATGATAAAGTGTAGCGCGTACATCAATCTAAAAGCTGAAAATTGTGCAAATAATTCCCAACGAAGCTTTGGTAGTTCGTGGCGGTCGTAATCTCCAGAAGATATTCAACGTGCCATAGCAACTCACCCTAGCGGGATTACAGGAATTTCTGTAGAATGTGCAGTAGGATTGTCCGTAGCAGAATTAGCAGTAGCAATCCCTCATGGACAAGTTGGTGTAACAACAGTAGGCGAGATTCGCTCTTTAGGTGGAGATGTCATCCGTACTTCTGGGAGAAGTTCAAATCATGCAACTCTCACTGGATTAACACCAGAACAAATAAGCTTTCTGCTAACACCAACGATTCCCAATCCAAGCAAATAATAACCCCGATCTAACTAAAATTATGAGTAAAACTAAAATTTTTGCTGACTTTCATAATGCCGATGATAAAGGTCGCCTTCGTCTGAATTGTGTGGGAACAATTGAAGATTTAAGCCGACAAAACATTAAATTGCAAGAAGGTCAATTACTTACCCTCTATAGCGAAGAATTAGAAGCAGATGGTGTAGTGCAATATTCGGAAGAGGAAAGTCTTTGGGTGGCAGCAATTGATTGGCAGCTTATTAGAGAGGTAGAGGATATTATGACGAGTAATTCTAGCTTACCTGAGAGTGGTATAGTTCTACCAATATAGCAATTCCATTTGAGTTGTAAACAAAAAGGTTGCTGAAAAGCTTACCCAGCAAGGGGAGGCAATTTACAATTCATTTAGACTTGCTATATCCTGATAAATTCATATATCCAATAGAGACACGCCATCTACTAAAAATACTCGTACATTACCTCATCATTTTCCCGAATTTCTGTTTCAATTTCGTCCGGGAAAGCTTCAGCATAAGCCCAAGCATTTGCCAGATCCGTTGCAGAAAGCGATGGATAGCTAGTGAGTAAATCGGCTTCACTATATCCAATGCGACGAGCTTCTACAAGTCCCCAAACTGTGATGCGCGTTCCAGTAATACAGGCACTCCCACCACCAACACCAGGCTTTTTTTCAATACCGCGCCCTAAAATGATTTTGCCGTGAGATAGAAGTTGAACTACTTGAGCTTTTTCTTCATCAGAGAGTGCTAGCAGTTGAGTTTCTAATTCTTTCAGCGTCATAGCAAACAAAGAAAAGGGTTACTTTCTATGTAACCAAACGATCCCCAACATCTTTTTTTACTCACAATATTTTTACCATAACAATGCCTATTTCAACAGCTTTATTCATTAGATCCTTCGTTGAAGTGACTTGAAATCGTAAAGCTTTTAAGTCAGTTAGATCTGCCTCAACCTGTTTGGCAGTGTAGAGGTTAGCTCGAACATACTTCCAGAGAACATTAGCACATTCAATATAAAACAGATCTGGCACAAAAAATTCAACTGTTGGATCGTCAAGACAATCGAATAGTTGATTAACTATTGGCGGTTAAGGGATCGGCAATAAACTGCTTAATACAAATATTTGTATCTAGTACGCATCGTAGCGGAACTGTCATCTGTTGCGATCCTCTCGAATCAAAACAGTGCTATCGGTTAATCCAAAATCGCTCGGATTAACTCTGGGACGACTACGAATCCTTTGTAGGATTGCTGACATTGGTTCGCTCTCTTGAGTCTGATTTATGATAACCTTATCAGACTCAAGTGATTGCTTTAATAGATGAATTACTGCCTCATTGAAAGTAAAATTTTTTTCCGAGGCAAGACATTGAATACGACTGTACAATTCATCGGGCAGGTTTTCAATCTGAAGTGTAGCCATAGCCGTCTCGGAATCAGTTGATTTATTATATCACAGTTACAAAAAATAAGTATTGCCATTCCTTCTATGTTGGATTGACGGCAAGAAAACAAACATTTTTTCGCTCACAATCTTATCCATTTTTACCATGACAATGTGATGATTGGATAGATATTAATGCACTTACAAGAAACCTGGTTTCTGTGCTAATTTTTTCAGCCAAAAGAGATTTGATTAAGAAACCCGGTTTATGACTTGATCTTGCTTGCTATCTACAGTAAAATAAGGCTAAAATTTATAATTAACGTTTCAAAAATTCGCACAAATTCAAGCCACCTTTTTAGAAAGGCTAAAAAATATGGAAGCGATTTTATGGAACGTGCCGATTCAGTCTTCAGAGCCAAGCTGGATGAAATTTGCAGGTATCTTTAAAGACGATGACGATTTTGCAGCAATTATGGAGTCAATTCGCACCGAACGCACTTCAGATGATGATTCGGAAGTCGATGCTTCCTACTTCCTATTACCTGTAAAAGCCAATATCTAAATTGGATAATTCTGAATTTTTACTCCTCAATTCTATTTCAATAAACCTTCAATTTCGATGATTATTATCGTAGTGAATTCTCGCACCAGCCCACAATAACTTTTCCCGTAAAGTTCGGTAATAAGAATAGTTTTCTCGCAGGATAATAAACTTAGCGCGACAGTCGGCCATTCTCACATCTACGCGATGTCCTGGCCAAATAGCGGTGGCCATTACTCCATCCATCCAAAGTTTAGTATTGAGGTCGTAATCGCTTAAAGGCCAAATGCTGACGATCGATCCGGGGGGTATGATAATGGGACGGCTGGAAAGACTCAAGGGACAGATGGGACTCACCGCGATCGCTTCCATACCATCGTGGACGATCGGCCCATTAGCAGAAACCGTGTAGCAAGTAGAACCAGTAGGCGTGGCAACAATTAATCCATCTCCCTGATATTGATCCACTACCTCGCCGTCGATTTCCATCTCTAGAATAGCGGTGAGCATTCGATCGGCAGAGGCAGGTTTAACGCACATTTCATTCAGCGCCAGAAAGCGATCGCTAACTGCTTCTGAATTGCGATCGTTCCCTTCAAAAACCGCCGCCTCCAACATCATCCGCCGTTGAATCGCATAACGATCTTCCAATAAGCGATCCCAAACTTGCTCCGTATTCTTAAACTCTTCCAAAGACTCCGTTAAAAACCCTAAATGTCCCCCTACATTCACCGCCAAAATGGGGATACCTTCCGGTGATAAATGTCGTGCGGCTGTCAGCGCTGTCCCATCACCCCCCAGTACGATCGCCAAATCGATTGGCTGCATCGATGAAGCCAAAAAAACAGGGTAAGGATTGTCTTTCGGGCCGCTTGGCCCCATCAATACCTTACAATCTCGCTTTTCTAATTGACGAGCGCACTTTTCTGCCCAGCGTTTGCTTTGGGTATCTCTGGCTTTATGCGCGATAATAACTTGTTTAAGCTGCACTTTCTTCCCAATAAAATTTAGCGGCTAATTTAACTTTTAGGTAGCAATTACAATACAAGTTCAATGTAAATTCATCATTTTCTTGATGAATCTTCGATTTAAATCAAAAATTAGCAAGCTAACGAGTTGCTAAATTACTTTTTCCTACGCTTAACATTACCAATGACCATCTTCAATTTCTGGGATAACCCATGTGCTACTAGACTGTCTTTCTGGCTTTTGAAGTGTTTCGCTTTTTGGTTCTTCTATACCCAGAAGTTCGCGAGCTTTTATTTGAACATTTTTTGAAGGATCGTTTAGCGCATCCCTTACTAAATCTAATCCAGCTTCACTATAATTTAATGCTTCTTCTAAAGCAGCAATTCTTTGCTCTACGTTACCAGTGGCAAGTCGCTGTTTAACACCTTTTATTCCACCTAATACTGCGTTAGATACTAAAGAGAAATTTTGTCCTCCCATTACCGCATCATTATCTCTTGGTTGCTCTAAATTACTCATCGGTAACTATTACTCGCTAATTTTTCTACTTACCTTGCAGCCAATGACTAATTGCTTTATTTTAGCAATTAGCCATTATTACTATCAGGGAATTTACCATTTGAGCAGGTTGAACTGCTCCATATCAACGGTATCCCGATTGCGATAAATAGTCAGTACGATCGCCAAACCAACTGCCGCTTCTGCTGCCGCTACGGTAATGACAAATACAGTAAATACTTGACCTTTGATTTCTTGCGGGTCTAGGAAATTAGAAAATCCCATTAAATTGAGATTTACCGCATTCAACAGCAACTCAATAGACATCAAAACTCGCACGGCATTACGGCTGGTAATTAAACCGTAAATACCAATACAGAAAAGAGCGGCTGCTAGTAATAAAAAGTACTCAAGTTGCAATTGCATGAATTATTTTGCTACCTCCTAAAGTGATTCATTCGGTCATTGGTCATCGGTCATCGGTCATTGGTCAACAAGAAATCACAAATGACTAATGACTAATGACAAATAAAAGCTTACTTGTTGCGATCGCCTTTATTAGTAGTCAAAGTAGAGGTATCGCTACCTGCTGGCACTAATTCTTTCGGACGTTCCGGCAAAGTTAAAACTTGTTGTTGTACGCCAGGACTTTGCAATACTTCTGGCAAATATTCGCGACGTGCCAGAATAATTGCTCCTACCATTGCCATCAACAAAAGTACGGATGCCAACTCAAAAGGTAGCAAAAAGTCAGTAAAAAAGTGTTGTCCGATTACTACAATCGAACTGTCACCGGGAGTAGCGGCAGTTGTGGGAATAGCCCAGGGAGTAGCTAGCACCATCGTACCCAAGAGTACGAACAAACCAAGGCAAACTAAGGCAGTTGCTCCCTTACGAAGCCAAGCATTAGGAAGTGGTTTAAAATCTTGGCGCTTGTTCACCAACATAATGGCAAACAAAATCAAAACGTTCACTGCTCCCACGTAAATTAGCACTTGGGCTGCTGCTACAAAATCAGCATTCAGCAAGATATAAATTCCCGCAATACTGATAAATACGCCTCCTAACAAAAAAGCCGAGTAAACGATATTGGAGAGTAGCACTACTCCCAAAGCTGCCCCGATCGTCATTACCGATAGTAAGGCAAATGAAACAATCTGAACCCCTTGTCCTAAATCCACTGTGTTTTATCCTTTGTCAATTGCTAATTGTCATTTGTCATTTGTCATTTGTCATTTGCTGATTACGGATGACCGATGACCGATGACAAATGACCGATGACGATTATTTTTCCATTTTTTCCAGAATTTCCTCTGGACGTTGACCGGCACGACGGGCGGTATGGGAAACTTCGTGAGGTTCTATAACGCCTTTTGGTAAGTAAGCTAATTCCCGCAATGGCGTTACCATCGGGTCATCAGTTACCTTGTAGGGTAAACGTCCCAATGCCACGTTATCGTAGTTTAATTCGTGGCGATCGTAAGTAGAAAGTTCGTACTCTTCCGTCATGGATAAACAGTTAGTCGGGCAGTATTCCACGCAGTTACCGCAAAAGATACAAACCCCAAAATCAATACTGTAGTGTCTGAGTTGTTTCTTTTTGGTTTCTTTGTTGAATTCCCAATCTACTACGGGTAGGTTAATCGGACAAACCCGCACGCAAACTTCGCAGGCAATACACTTATCAAATTCAAAGTGAATGCGACCGCGAAAACGTTCGGAAGGAATCAATTTTTCGTAAGGATACTGCACCGTAATCGGACGACGGCGCATATGGTCAAAGGTTACTGATAATCCTTGACCGATATATTTTCCAGCTTGTACTGCTTCTTTGGCGTAGTCGCCAACTTGTTTGAGGAACTTTAGCATGGTGTTTCACTCTCTGGTCATTTGTCAAAAGTCATTTGTCATTTGGGAAAAGCTTTCTTAGCAATGACTTGCTGACTAACCTAACCGCCAAAGGCAAAGGGGAATGCTAGTTTAAGCGCTGCGGTTAACAGCAAATTGACTAGGGAAACTGGCAAGAGGAACTTCCATCCTAAATCTAGCAATTGGTCGATTCTGACGCGGGGGACAGTCCAACGCAGGAGAATAGCTAAGAAAATCAAGAAGTAAGCTTTCAGAACTGTCATGGTAATGCCGAGAGAAGCGGCGATCACCTGTAGCCAAGAATTTGTTTCGCTTACTCCTAGCAAATTGGCTAAGCGATCGATCGGAAGGGGAAAGTCCCAACCCCCCAGATACAGTACGGAGAACAGGAGGGAAGAGAGAACTAAGTTAACGTAAGAACCGACGTAAAACAGGCCGAATTTCATGCCTGAATACTCGGTTTGGTAACCTGCCACCAATTCTTCTTCTGCTTCCGGCAAGTCAAAGGGTATCCGTTCGCATTCTGCGAGGGCGCACACCCAAAAGATGATAAAACCGAGGGGTTGACGCCAAACGTTCCAGCCCAAAATGCCGTATCCGGATTGCTGTTGTACGATGTCGATCGTGCTGAGGCTATTGGACATCATCGCGATCGCCAACACCGACAGAGACAACGGAATTTCGTAACTAATCGATTGTGCTGCCGCCCGCAAGCCACCTAACAAGGAATACTTGTTATTGGAAGCATAGCCCGACATCAACAAACCGATCGGGGCAATACTAGAAAGGGCGATCCACAAAAAGATGCCGATGCCCAAGTCTGTAATTACCAAATTCTGTCCGAACGGTACGATTAAATAGGACAGAAACACCGGGATAACGACGATGATCGGTCCCATCGTGAAGAGAAAAGAATCTGTCTTGGCAGGTAATATGTCTTCCTTGAAGACTAATTTCATGCCATCTGCTACGGGGGCCAACACACCGAACGGCCCCATGTATTCCGGGCCAATTCGTTGCTGGGCAGCAGCTGAAATTTTCCGTTCTAACCAGACACTCACCAGCACGCCTACGGTGGCACCAATAATCATTAACACCATAGGTAGGGGCATCCAAATTGCTTTAGCTGCTCCAGCTGGGATGCCTAAATCCATGAGGGATTGAATAAAGGTTCCTTGCAGGTCAATTCCTGAATTCATGTTTGCCGCTCAATGTAATGGCTGAGGCAATGCCAAACGAACCGCACTACAACCGTGATTTATTTTGTGAAGTTTTTTTTCTAACTTCACTGCCTAGTATATCGTTGGATGGTCACAAGGCTGGCAGGGCAAACGATATGATTTCACTAAAATTCTGTCAGAGTGAGATCGGGAGGGGATAGGGGGATGGGTAGATGGGGAGATGGGGAGAATTATTTTATTTTCATCCTTCATCCTTTACACTTCATCCTTAATTCTTCACACTTCATCCTTTTTAGATGCGGGGCAAGTTTAGTATTTCTCTATGGATTTAATAGATAAATCCAATGGACGAGCGATGGCGGCTGGATTGATTATTTTGCAGGATAGAGTTAATTAATTGCTATGATTAATGTTTTAGATTGTGAGCGTTTTTTATCAGATAATTGAGTTTATTATAAAAAGTTTTAATACGACTTATATGTTAAATCAAAATATCCCTGTGGTAGATTGCCACAGGGATAAAATAAATTCTTCTCTTCCCTAGTGCAGTGCGGCAGAAGTAATCGACCATTTTTTCTCCCCATCTCCCCATCCCCCCATCTGTCCATCTTTTAATCGAAGTGGTGAGAAATTGCTGCTCTAGATGCACTAGCCTCTCTTCTATCGCTCTTCGATCGCAATATAAGGAGCTTCCTTTAGTCCGGTGTAAACTTGGGTCGGACGGTAAATGCGGTTTTCTTCGAGTTGTTCTTTCCAGTGGGCCAGCCAACCAGATACGCGCGCGATCGCGAAAATCGGCGTAAACAAATCAGTGGGGATACCCAGCTTTCTGTACACCAAGCCAGAATAGAAATCTACATTAGGATAAATTCCTTTTTGACCTAGTTTTTCTTCTACAGCTTGTTCCAACTCGACCGCGATATCGTAGTACTTATCTTGCCCGAACTTTTCAAATAATTGTTGTGCTAGATTCTGAAGGATAGTTGCCCGTGGGTCTTTCACCTTGTAAACTCGGTGACCGAAGCCCATGATTTTGGCTTTCCGTGCTAAACGGTCTTCCAAATAAGGTCGGACATTTTCCACCGAGCCGATTTCTTCTAGCATATCGATTACTTCTTCATTAGCGCCTCCGTGTAATGGGCCACCCAGCGTCCCTACGGCTGAAGCTACCACTGCATAAGGATCGGTGAGAGTAGAAGCCGTTACCCGTGCTGAGAAGGTAGAAGCATTCATGGTATGCTCGGCGTGGAGCATCAAGGAAATGTCAAAGATTCGAGCGGCCAGAGGGTCTGGTTCTTTTTCGGTCAGCATATACAGGAAATTCGCTGCATAGCCCAGATCGTCGCGGGGTAGCACGGGATCGTTTCCTTTCCGCATCAGTTGGAAAGCTGCCACCATTGTCGGTATTTTGGCCATCAAGCGCACCACCGCAGCCCTGATGTAAGCTGGGTTATCGAGGTCGCGCCGAGAATAAAACAAACCTAATGCAGCGGCGGAAGCTTGCAGCGCATCCATTGGGTGACCGCTTTCCGGAAAGCATTTCATCATATCCCGGATGCGGTACTTAATGCGCCGATGGTAGCGAATTTCATGCTCGAAGTCAGCGAGTTCTTCCTTGGTGGGAAGATATCCCCAAATCAAAAGAAACGAGGTTTCCAAAAAGGTACTTTTTTCTGCGAGTTCTTCAATGCGGATTCCCCGATACTGTAAGATACCTCGCTGTCCATCGACGTGACTGACTCCGGATTCGGCAGCCGGAATGCCTTCTAGACCTGGTTTGTACTCGCAGACAGTCATGGCTTTAAAGTGTTGCTTACGTAAAATATCTATCAGGCTAACTTACCAGAAACTTGCGTATTGTTGCCCAATGCACAAAAATAATTTACGCTACAAATGTTAACTTTGGTGATGTCAGCCAAAATAATTGGCTGCGACCGACGGGGGAATTACTGCTAGGCAATGTAATACCGATTACACCAGCTTTTTTGACTACCAAGTTGCCTCGCGTTTCGCCCCATACTAAAATTTCCGCCCAATCGCCCAAATTTGGCTGATGACCGACTAAGGCTAAACTTTTACCGCCTGTTTGTTGCCACTCCTGCCACCAATTCAGCCAGGTTTCGATTTTACCGTCAAATGCCAAAGCGGGGAATTCTTCTACGCGATCGCTCAAACCGGATGCTTTGAGTATATCTGCGGTTTGAGTAGCTCGCAGTAGGGGACTGGTGAGAATCAAGTCGAAATGAAGATTCAATTCGGCGAGTCTGGCTGCTACTTTCCGGGTTTTGCGCTTACCTTCTTCCGTGAGGGGACGATCGCGATCGCGATCGTATTCTGCTGGCTCGGCAGCAATGCCATGCCGGATCAAATATAAATCTGTCATTTGTCAAGTGTCATTTGTCATTTGCGATCGGTCGTTTGTCAAGTGTCATTTGTCATTTGCGATCGGCTGTTGACCAATGACTAATAACCGATGACCAATGACCAAAATATTATTCGCTTTCGATTAAATCGTGGGTGGGATTGATCAACCGCAGCAGTTTTTGCTTAATTTGGGTATCGAACACTTCCCACTTCAGTTTGGCATACTCGGAATTTTCATTACCACCGCCCAAGAAACCGATCGGGATTTCAAAACCACCAGCCATCATCCGTCCGCCACCGAAGAAACGTCCCTGACTATCTTGACCGAAAGCTTCTTTGAGGAATTCATCCGGGTCGAGAGTTAGCTTACTAGTTCGCAAAGAACCGATTACCAATTCTATTCCTTCATCTTCCTGGTGCACGATGCCATAAACCAAGGCCGTGTGGACGTTTTCTTCTGTCACCAAGAAATCTGCCGCTTGGGGGATGGCATCTCGATTGTCATAGCGCAGATAGCCGACACCAGCAATCGAAAAGTTATTTTGGACGGTGCGGTTTTTCAGACTGCGTTCGATGATATCCATCACTCGCTTAGAGCGATTGGCTTGCAGGACGGCATCGAGTAACTGAGAATCGTAAAATCGGCTCAGATAGCCAGCAGCCAGAAATTCCTCTTCTTGAGCTTGTCTTAAACCGTTGGTATCCGATCGCAAACCGTGCATCAAAGCAGTAGCGCACTTGACGTGCTCGCTAATCCCGCTATCGAACTCCAGTAACCCGGCTTGCAGGTATTGAGTCAAAATAGTAGCGGTTGCTCGCACCGTAGGGCGGATATCAGTAAACTCGGCTTGCAGGTTACCTTGCTGCTTGTGATGGTCGATCACCACTGTAGTCGGAATACCCGCTTGCTGTAACAAAGGCATTAATTGGCTGGTAGTACCCTGATTATCGATTAAAACCGCACCCTGATATTGAGATAAATTCTTATTTTTGATAACTTGAGGCGTCCACCGTTCCGCTGGCAAATTAGTTAGTTTCACCAAAGCGATATTTTCTTGGTGGCTGAGAGTACCAGCGTACACGATATCGCAATGAATATCGTACTGCTGGGCAATTAACTTATACGCCCAAGCACCAGACAGACCATCCGGGTCGGGAAAGTCTTGTATAATGACGATTTGGCGTTCGTTTCGATGTTTTTCCAAAGTCTGCTGTAAAGCTTCCACCTTGGAATTCAAAACGCGATCGGCAGATCTGGGTAAAATACCAGTTCCAGTTTCGCCAGATCCGTTAGTTTGTTCGTTAGCAGCATCAGTGAGAGGCGTCACTTGACGCTTTCCTCCAGAAGTTTCTGTAGAAGTTGGCTCGGCATCAACCTCTACAGAACGCGGTTGTGCTGCTAAAGTCAAACGATCGAGTGATTGAAGCGAACGAGAGTGCATACAATAATAGCGTGCAAGGGTTTGTCAGTCGTGAAATCCAGGAGATTTTGACGCGGCTATGCTTGCCTGGAACAGCAGCCAGCGGTTTGAGAGTAAATTGCTACTAGATCCGATCTTCGCAAAAAAATCGCATTTCTACATACCCTCTTACGGGGCATTTCTCTAGATAGAACTCCCAAACCCTTACTGACAAAAAAACCTGCACGCAATACTGGTGCAGGTTTGTTATATACCGATGACATACTTTCGCCACTCTTGATGAGTCCCCCCCTTTACGTGCTTAGCAATCTCGAAGTATAGACTGCTATGGGGCTTGCGGGGCGTACTCCGTAAAACCATATTGGCTTCTGTAGGCGTCCGGTTACCTTTTTTGATATTGCAACGGACACAAGCTGTTATGATATTTTCCCAGCTATCTCCTCCCCCACGAGAACGAGGTAGAACGTGATCTAAGGTTAATTCATCACCTAAGTAGCCGCAGTATTGACAACTATACCCGTCACGGTGCAGTATATTACGCCTGGTCAGAGGAATGTCTTTATAAGGAACCCGGACGTAATGCCGTAAGCGAATTACCGTTGGCAGGGGAAAGTCGGAATACAGATATTTGCCGTTGTGTTCCACCTGCTCTGCTTTACCTTTAATTAAAAGAACCACCGCCCGCCGCCAGCTGGTGATGTTGAGCGGTTCGTAGGACGCATTTAACACCAGAACCTTGCCCATCGCTACTTAACTATCTATTAGTGAAAAGGTTTTCTATGTCCAGATTATAGTCTGGAGGTTAAAAATGCTGCCTGATTTCTGGGGCAGGGGAGCGGGGGAGC
>DATNQN010000101.1 GCA_036703985.1 Leptolyngbyaceae cyanobacterium | reverse complement strand
GCCCCCTGCCCCCTACCTCGCTCAATTTTTATAACTAACTATGTCCAGATTCCTGCGCCGTTTGCTTCGTTGGCATTTATTATTCTTGGTAGGCTTGCTGCTCGGACTGTTGGTAAATGTACGGGGCTGGGCATTGCAGGTAAAACAGTCAGATCCGGCAGTAATTAGCCAATCGGTGTCTCTCAGTCAGTTGGCGCAGCAGGGAGAAAGCTTTTACGAAGCGGGAAAATTCACAGAAGCGATCGCGTTTTGGCAACAAGCCCTGGCTCGCACTTCATCGCCACGGGAAAAAGCCGTAATTTACAATAACTTAGCAACCGCTTTCAGGCAAATCGGTCAAGTAGAGAGGGCGATCGACCATTGGCAAAAAGCCATAGAAATTTATCAACAAGCAAACGATCGCGATAGTCGTTCTCAACTCGCTAAATTACTGACAGAACAAGCACAAGCTTATAGCGAACTGGGACAGCACAGACGAGGCATTAAAATTTTACAATCTGCCTTAGAAATTACCCAAAAAAATCAAGAACGACTGACAGAAATAGCTGTTTTAGGAGCTTTAGGTAATGCTTATTGGGCTTTGGGAGATTACGAACAAGCGATCTCAAACCATCAAAATAGTTTAAAAATAGCCCGTGAATTGAGTACTGGCAACGACGGAAACGATCGTGCCGATCGGTCATCATTAATTACCACTTATATTCAAAACGCTTTAAATAATCTCGGTAATGTTTATACAAAACGAGCCGAGAGATATCGCTATCAAGCTCAAGTAGCGCAATTAGAAGGAGACAAATCGGAAGAAACGCGCTTGCTCAACTTAGCAAAACAAGATATTGCCACGGCGATCGAATCATTTCAACAAAGCATAGAAACAGGAGCGAGTGAAATCAGCACCGTCCAAGCTTTGCTGAATATGAACCGCTTAATGGAACGAAATAAGAATGTTAATTCAGCAAAGATAACCGGAGAAAATTCAGAAACGATCGATCGCAACCGCCAGCAAGCTTTGCAGTTGCTCTCCCAAATGCCAGATTCGCGAGACAAAGCATACGGTTTAATCAATTTATCAGCTAGTAGCGATGCCCAAAAAGCGGTAAGGTTATTAGCTGATGCGATCGCCGTCAGCCGAAATATAGGCGATATCAGAGCAGAATCTTTTGCCTTAGGCAGCTTGGCACAACTATACGAAAATTCCCATCAATATAAAGAAGCAACGGAACTGAACAGACAAGCCTTGTTTGCCGCCCAAAAAGTCAATGCCGTAGATAGCCTTTATCGATGGCAATGGCAAGCCGGAAGAATTCTCAAAGCCAGTGGAGAAATTAACAAGGCAATTTCTTATTACGACCAAGCAATTGCTTCTCTGCAAAGCATCCGCAGCGATATTTTAGCAGCTAACAAAGACTTTCAATTTGACTTTCGCGATTCCGTCGAGCCAGTTTACCGTCAAATGATGGGTTTGTTATTAGAAGAATCATCTAATCGAGAAGTCGCCAATCAAAACTTAAGCAAAGTATTAGATATTTTAGAATTGTTAAAATTAGCAGAACTGCAAAACTTCTTCGGTGATGAATGCGTACAAGTAGCCAAAGACAACGTAAATAATAATGGCAAAATTGCCGACGATCGAGCAACGATTATTTATTCGGTAATTCTGGAGAATCGCACGGAAACGATCGTGCGATCGCCTGATGGCAAGCTAATCGGTTATCCTTTAGCGATCGGACAAGCCGAATTACAACAAGAAATAGACAGCTTGCGCTTACTATTAGAAAATCGGGCAACTGACGAATATCTTCCGCAAGCTCAAAAAATCTATGACTGGCTGATCCGCCCGATGGAGAAAGACTTGGCATTAGCCAAACCGAAAACCCTGGTATTTATTAACGATGGGGTGTTGCGAAAAGTGCCGATGGCAGCTTTGCACGATGGCAAAGAATTTTTAATCCAAAAATACGCGATCGCTACTACACCCAGTTTGAATTTAACTGCCAGTCAATCATTAAATCGCAGAAATTTACAAGCTCTCTCCGTGGGATTAACCGTCGAACGTCCCCCCTTTGCTCCCCTCACCAATGTAGCGAACGAAGTAGCCGAAGTCCAAAAAATTTTGGGAGGAACTAAACTGCTAGACCGAGATTTTACCCTAGCGCGTTTAGAAACTGAATTGCGTCAAAATAACTTCCCCATTATTCACATGGCAACTCACGGCAAATTTGGCGTAGATGCTGCCAACACGTTCTTATTAGGCTATGACAGCCGCATTAGTATCGATCAAATTGATAATTTATTAAGAATTAGCGGCCAAAATAACAGAGCAAATCGCCAAAACGCTGTAGAATTACTCACCTTAAGTGCTTGTCAAACGGCGGCGGGAGATAATAGAGCAGCCTTGGGAATTGCAGGTATTGCCGTCCGCGCTGGCGTGAAAAGTGCCCTAGCTAGTTTGTGGTTTATTAATGACGAAGCTACCGTACCGATGATTGAAGAGTTTTACAATCAATTACGACAACCTGATATGACAAAAGCCCTCGCTTTGCAAAAAGCACAACAAAAATTAATTGCTTCGGAAGATTATAGCCATCCCGCTGTTTGGTCGCCTTTTATCTTAATTGGTAATTGGTTTTGACACCCCCCATCTTCTCTCTTCTTTCGCAGAAAAATACCTTGTAAAAGCAGTGCTTTTTTAATAAGCTTGCATCGCATTTAAATAGTATATTGCTGGTGCTAGGCAAAAACCGTAAATCCCTCTCCCCATCCCTCTCTCCCTTTCGCCAAAGAAGTTGAAGTACGTTAGCATCAATTGCGTATGCTAATTTTCTACGTTCGTAGTTGATAGTTGATTGTCAAAACGATCGACTACCAACCATGAAAAAAATACAATTAATATATGTGGGATAAGTTAAAAGAGCAAATTTGGGAGTGGCGGGGAGTGGCGGTGGTCGCCCCTAGCGTGGCAGCATTAATAATTGCCTTGCGTTTATTAGGGGTTTGGCAACCTTTAGAATGGGGATTACTCGATCGTTTTTTTCGCTGGCGTCCCAAAGAAGCAATTGACCAACGGATTGTCATCGTAGGGATTAACGAGTCGGATCTCAAACGGGTAGGCAAGTGGCCAATTCCCGATCGCGAACTAGCCCAGTTGCTTCTCAAAATCAAATCTCACCAACCAACCGCGATCGGGTTAGATTTATATCGAGATTTACCAGTAGATCCCGGTCATCAAGAATTAATCAAAGTATTTGAATCTACGCCAAACTTGATCGGTATTGAAAAAGTAGTGGGAGATAACCGGGGATTTTCGATTTCCGGGCCACCCGTCCTCAGTAAATTTGGTAGGGTGGGCGCTAATGACGTAGTAATCGATCCCGATAGCAAACTTCGTCGCGGCTTGCTGTTTCTCACCCCCAAAGATAAAGCCCCGATAGCCAGCGTGGGACTGCGACTGGCAATGATTTATTTACAAGCTAGAGGTATTACTCCCCAAGCAGACGAAAATGGTTTTCTCAAGTTGGGCAAAACCACATTCGTGCCGTTTGAAGCTAATGATGGCGGTTATGTAAATGCCGATGCGGGTGGCTATCAAATATTTTTAAATTGGCGGGGGGGGGCTGATAGTTTTTTGACGATTTCCATGACCGATGTCATAGAAAACCGAATATCTACTAATCTATTACGCGATCGCATCGTTTTAGTCGGCCCCGTTGCCACCAGCCTGAATGACTTTTTTTATACGCCCTATAGCGGGGGCGTTAACGGTGAAGTCCAGCGCACTGCCGGGGTAGAAATACAAGCTAATTTAACCAGCCAAATTATTAGCGCCGCTACGGAAGGTCGTTCTGGAATCAAAAGTTGGCCCGACCCCCTAGAATACGGCTGGATTATTTTCTGGTCTTATATTGGTGCCTCTTCAGCTTGGAGTTTTAGAAATTGGCGATGGACTCTCAGCAGTTTGTTGGTAGCCGCCGCAACACTGGTCGGCGGTTCCTATTGGGCTTTTTTGAATAGCTGGTGGATACCCGTCGTTCCACCAACATTTAGTTTGGTATCCTCCGCAATCGCGATCGTAGTTTATATTGCCCACGTAGAAAGACAAGACCGCCAAACCGTCATGAACTTGTTCGGTCGTCACGTCACCCCCCAAATTGCCGAAGCAATCTGGCGCGATCGAGACCTTCTCATCAAAGAAGGACGCCTCAAAGGACAAAAAGTAATCGCCACCGTACTCTTCACCGACTTAAAAAATTTTAGTACCATCGCCGAACACCTAGAACCCGAAGCCCTCATGACATGGCTGAACGAGTACATGGAAGCAATGTCGCAACTAGTATTAGTACATGGAGGTGTCGTCGATAAATTTATTGGCGATGCTGTCATGGCAGTATTCGGCGTTCCCATCCCCCGCACTACCGAAAAAGAAATTACCCAAGACGCCAAAGCAGCCGTCAGCTGTGCAGTCCAAATGGGGGCAACTTTAGAATTACTCAACGAATTGTGGCGAACGCAAGGACGCCCCACCGCCTCTATGCGGGTCGGTATTGCTACTGGCACTGTCGTAATTGGCAGTCTTGGCAGTTCCCAAAGGCTCGACTATACGACTATTGGCGACACCGTAAATATAGCGGCACGGCTGGAAAGTTACGATAAATTTCTTGATGGAGGCGTTTGCCGCATTTTGATCGACGAACAAACCTGTCATTACATTAACGGTCAATTCCCCACTACCCAAATAGGTAGTGCCATCCTGAAAGGACGGGAGAAAATCACCCCTATCTATCAAGTGTTAATTGAGAAAGAAGCGGGAAAGGATGAAGGATGAAATATAAACTCTCAAGCACGAAATCTTGATAGACATTATTTAAAGGAAAGTACGCTGCTGAACCAAATATTTATCAAAAATTTATCTACCTTAGTGCATAAATTGATATAATGCTATGGAAAGACTATAATTACGTGTTTGCTTAAAGTTTTAGAAACTCTTTAAGCAAGCAAACATACATAAACTGAAAAAGCCAAAGGCCAAAACATTGAATAAATCAGGGTTGGTCGCGAAAAATGTTTTACGTTTTGCCCACCTACTTAAACTATCAATTCAAGTCTTTCAAGGTGTGTAAATCGTTGTATAAATGCAAACTTAATTTTTAAATTCAAGTACTGGGAGTAGTTGGGTATGCGACATCAAAACCGGAGAATAGCTACAGCATTGGTAGGAACTGCATCCATTCTGTTAACCTCAGAAATGGGGTTATTTAGAACATCCCCAAGCCAATCCTGGAATGTGGGTTTTACTACCGTAGCTCGGGCAGATACTTCTGCCAACTCCACTTTTCAATACGTTCCACCCCAGCGGGGAACTCCCAAAAGTACTCAAGGAACTGGTTCGCGAGGCTGTACTCAGTCTACTCCAGTAACGTTGGGTTTATTGGTTCCCAACGATCACAACGGACAAACTATATCCGATCGTCCTACCTTTTTCTTATATGTATCTGATAAAACATCAGTACCAGTAGAATTTGCATTAGTAGAGCCAGGGGTAGCCAAGCCGCTATACGTACAAAAAATGCAAGTAGAAAAGGGCGGCATCATACAAGTGACGCTACCTAGTGAATTGCCAGCACTAGAATCAGGTAAAAAATATCGCTGGTCTGCATCCTTAATTTGCGATGCTAACCGTCCTTCTAATAATGTATTCGTGCAAAGCTGGATTCAGCGAGTACCGGTTAGTAATGATTTGACAGCAAAATTGGCAGCAGTCACCACGAATAGAGAATCTTCTCCTCAAACACTCCAACAACAAGCCAGAATTTTTGGTGAAAAAGGATTATGGTACGACGCTTTGGCAGCAATTTCCAAAGCTTCTGCCGCTAATCCTAACGACCCTTCGATCAAAGCTGATTTCTTATCCTTACTCACTCAAGGTGGCTTATCCAACGTAGTCGCACAACAACAGCAAGCTTTAGCGAAGCAGTAGTTTAAGAAACCAGTTTCTGTGTAGTATACCCACCGGAAAAAGGCTGTAATCCAATAGCTATATAGGGGTACGGATCTAGTATGCCGTGCCCCTACATATTGGCCAATTCAAACCACTCGTTAAATTTTACGAAATTTCACCGACTGAATTGTATGAGTTAATCGTTGATAATCTCAAATATTTTAGGTAAGAAATATGACTCAAGGAATGCGTCAAGAAATCGTTAAGTTAGCCAGAGAATTACCTGATGAACTGTTGGCAGAAGCTTTGGTTTTTTTACAGACTCTCATACAAGAAGCACAGAAAACTCACCGGGATAATTCGGCAACCATTGAACAGTTTGAATTTGAAAAGGCAATGCAAATTTATAAACAAGGGAGTGAGAAGTATAAAAATGCGTTACGAGAATTAGCCTAATGCAAGAAACTCAGGAATCTTTAAAATTATAATCAAATTGTCGCTTTCATCAGTTTTGTTAATGAAATGTAACACGCCTTTTTAAAAAAGGAAAATCCTTAAGATCATCATCTGCAAAACCTAAGCCCGTACTCTTGACGGTAAGAAATCTCTATTTAGCTTGATTTTGCTACTCACGGTTTACTCGATCCTGTCAATCCTGAATTATCAGGAATTGTGTTATCTATTTACGACCAAAAAGGCAACTCCGAAGATGGTTTTTTACGTTTAAATGATATTTTTAACCTCAATTTACCTGCGGAATTGGTAGTATTAAGTGCTTGCGAAACTGGATTAGGTGAAAATGTGAAAGGTGAAGGTTTTGTAGGCTTGACAAGAGGATTTATGTATGCAGGTGCAAGGCGGGTGGTGGTGAGTTTGTGGAGTGTGAATGATGCGGCGACTTCGGAGTTAATGGCGAAGTTTTATCAGAAGATGTTGCAAGGTGGAGAGAATCCGATTAAGGCTTTGAGAGAAGCGCAATTGGAAATGTGGAATTCTCCAGATAGGCGATCGCCTTATTATTGGGCGGCTTTTACCGTGCAGGGTGATTGGCAGTAGTTTTAGTATGGTTTTGTATGATAAGGGCGGGTTTTGTCATGAGGTTGTCTGTGAGAATCAAGGATTATTGCCTAAACCCGCCCCTACAATCAAACAACTGATTATACAGATACGGATAAACGTTCTGATAAAGCGGCGCGTGCTTGTTCTCGATCGTCAAAGTGAATTTTTTCCGTTCCGAGAATTTGGTAGTCTTCGTGTCCTTTACCAGCAATCAGCACGCCGTCACCCGGTTGAGCGTTTAAAATGGCGGTGCGAATAGCTGTGGCCCGATCGCAAATCACCGTAGGATTAACTGATTCTGGTATACCCGCCACCACATCTTCCAAAATTTTCTCTGGATTTTCCGTGCGGGGATTATCAGAAGTCACCACTACTTTATCGGCTAAGCGAGCGGCAATTTCACCCATTTTCGGGCGCTTGGTACGATCGCGATCGCCACCGCAACCAAACACGCAAATCACCTTACCCGGTATAAAAGGACGCGCAGCTTTCAGTAAATTCTCCAGACTATCCGGCGTGTGAGCATAATCTACGATCGCGCTGATATCTTGTTGCGGATCGATTTGCACTCTCTCCATCCGTCCCGGTACTCCCGGAAACTCCGGCAACATCGATGCCACAAATTCCAAATCCAAACCTAAATGCAAAACCGTTCCCACTGCTGCCAGGACGTTTGCCAAATTATACTGACCAACCAATGGAGAGCGGAAAGCAACATCACCTTTAGGAGTATGGAGCTTACCGCTAACGCCACCCGGCTCGTAGGTTAGGTCACTAGTCCACAAATCAGCCGTTGCATCGTTAACACTATAACGCCAAACTCGTGCCGAATCTAACTGAGCGATTAACCTTTCCCCATAAGGATCGTCCATATTAATAATGGCGCGTCCCTGCAAATAGTCGGGACTAAACAGCAAAGCCTTTGCCGCAAAGTAATCTTCCATATCTTTATGGAAGTCCAAATGATCCTGAGTCAAGTTAGTAAAAACTGCTACCTCAAACAAACAACCCAGCACTCTTCCTTGAGCCAAAGCGTGCGAACTCACTTCCATCACCGCCTTTTCGCAGCCAGCTTTCACCGCTTCCGCCAACTGAGCTTGTAGTTCTAGAGCAAAAGGCGTAGTATGAGTGGCAGTCTGCTCGAAACCATTCCAACGAGTATAAAGAGTACCCATCAAAGCCGTCCGTTGCGAAGCTTTGTCGAGTAGAAATTCAATTAAATGAGTAGTAGTCGTTTTACCGTTCGTACCCGTAACGCCAATTAATTTCAGCTTTTGGGCAGGATAATCATAAAAAGCTCCCGCTACTTCGGCACAAGCTTTTACCATATCACTAGCGGCAAACACGCCCGGTAGCTCCCCCGCTACTTTCTGGGCGGCTGAGGTAGAAACTAAAGCAGCTACCGCACCGGATGCCAAAGCACTTGGGGCAAAATCTCCACCATCAACCCTAGTTCCCGGCATCCCGATAAATAAATCTCCCGCTTTGCAAGCGTGGGAATTCGTACTTAAGCCTGTTACTTCCTTCTCCAAAGCCGGGTTTTCCGGCAACTGCCCGATGGTGGAAACATTCGCCAATATTTCTCGCAGTTTCATCTCAACAACTCCTCACCGTGAGTAAAAGGTTTTTCTGCTAGGACTTATGTAATGAGTAAACAAAGTAAAAAGCTAAAAGCTTTATGCTACATAGCTTTTTCTATTTTCACCCCTGCCCCC
>DATNQN010000100.1 GCA_036703985.1 Leptolyngbyaceae cyanobacterium | reverse complement strand
CCCCATCCCCCCATCCCCCTCAAGCTGCCAGGGGCATATTTTGAGAAAATAGAACGGATTGATAGTAATTTTGCAATTGACGGGTAGCGGCTGCCCAGCCCCAGCGTTCTGCTTCTTGGCGGGCGTTTTGGCGAAGGATTTCTCGTTCTTGTTGATGGGCGAGGAGGCGTTGGGTGGCGGCTATCGCACCTTGTTCGTCGGTAGGATCGAATAGGTAGCCGTTGACGCCATCGGTGACGATATCGGGAATGCCGCCGGAACGGGCTGCTACGACGGGGCATCCGGCTGCCATTGCTTCTAGCAGGACTAATCCCAAGGTTTCGGTACGGGAAGGGAAGATAAAGGCGTCAGCAGAAGCGTAGGCGGAGGCGAGTTCTTGACCGTGAAGGTAGCCGACGAAATTGGTGGGCGTTCCGGCGAAGAGTTTTTCGAGGGCTTCTCGGTGGGGGCCATTGCCGACTAATGCGAGACGGGCGTCTGGGATGGCTTCTAATATGGGTTTGATGCGATCGATTTCTTTTTCCGCACCAAGACGACCTACGTAGATTAGTAGGGGTTTCTCTGGATGCCCTTGACTGAGGCGCGATCGCATTTCTTCACTTGCTAAGTTGGGATCGAATAATTCTGTATCCACTCCCCGCTGCCATAAGTCTACTCGTTCGATGCCGTGGTTTCTCAGTTCCTCAACCATTGCCATCGAGGTACATAAATTCAACCGTGCTTGATTGTGGGCTGATTTGAGCAATTCCCACAGTAAGCCTTCCAGCATTCCCAGGCCGTAGTGTTGCAAATATTGAGGTAAATGGGTATGATAAGAAGCTACGACCGGAATTTTCAGCATTTTTCCGTAGAACAGACCGCCCAATCCCAAAATAGCTGGGTTGACAACGTGAATGATATCCGGCTGAAATTTTTCGAGGGCGTGACCGATCGCCGGACGTGGCGGTGCTAATTTTAACTCCGGATACATGGGCAACGGAAAGCCGGGAACGCGATAAATTTTCGCTCCTTTGTACTCGTCCAAACCGTAGTCTGGTGAAAAAATTAATACTTTGTCACCACTACGCTGCAAATGTTCGACGGTGTGGCGCAGTCGCGTGACAATTCCATCAACTTTAGGCAAAAAGGTTTCGGTGAAAAGAGCGATTCGCATAGAAAATTGCTGTTAAGAAACTGATAATCCTAACTTGTTGGCTATTTCGGGATTAGTAACTGGATAAACGGATTCAGATGGCGTAACCAAATTTGTCCAGTCACCGCCTTTGTATTGATGCTGTTGCTGCACAAATGCTGAGATATCTTCGATATCGATAATCCACTCTCGTGCGTAACGGCGTAAAAAGTCATCGCGCAAACCTAGCTGAATAGCACGCCGTTCTAGCTTTGCACCGCTAGGGTGATGGTCGGGGTCCCATTGCAGTCTAACTGATGAGCGTTTAAGAGCTTTTTTCCATTCTTCTGGTGAGGTATACAATTCTGGGATGTAGCTGGAATGAACTACATTTGCCAAGATTTCATCAAAGGCCGATCGCTTTATTCTCACAGCTAGAATTACCTCTTGTCCGGGTTTAGTTCCCCATTCGGAACGATACATCATCCAGAGGAAATTCGGTTTGATCCAACTCATGCGATCGAGACTGAATTCTCCACCGAAATAACCATTTTCAATGGCAAAATAGCCAATAGCTGGGCGATATGCTTGGTAAACGATAATTGAATGGTCGTCAAACTGCGCTAAAATGTGACGACCATTCTTCGGCCATCGGCTAATTTGATTTAAGTATGGTTCTGTGACCACCTTCACAGGAACCGACTCCTAAGATCTACGCCAGTTAACTTTGGGCAGAATTTGATTTTTATCAACACGGTGTTGATATTTAACGGCAAAGTTTAATAGGGAATCCAACAGGGCATCGGAAAGGAAATGGGGTTGCAAACCAAGACTTAGCAAACTGGTATTTTTAGCGTTGAAATAGTGTTCTTCTTTTTCAACTCTAGGGTTATCTAGGTGATTGATTTCTACTTTCAATCCCAAGGAAGAACCTGCTTTTTGCACCATTGTTGCTAAGTCGCCGATGCTAAACATTTCGGTGAATTGGTTGAATACGCGGAATTCACCCGGGGCGGCGGGGTTGGCGATCGCGATTTCGATACATCGCACCGTGTCTCGAATATCCAAGAAACTGCGAGTTTGTCCGCCTTTGCCATAAACTGTAATCGGATGTCCGATCGCGGCTTGAATGCAGAAGCGGTTTAACGCCGTGCCAAATACACCATCATAGTCGAGACGGTTGATCAGCATTTCATCCATGCCAGTTTCTTCTGTCAGTACGCCGTAAACGACGCCCTGATTCAAGTCGGTGGCACGCAAGCCCCAAATTCGACAGGCAAAATGGATGTTGTGGCTATCGTGAACTTTACTTAAGTGATAAAAGCTGCCCGGTTGCTTGGGATACGGAAGCGTATCTTTGCGACCGTTATGCTCGATCGTGATGTAGCCTTCTTCGATGTCAATGTTCGGCGTGCCGTATTCACCCATCGTGCCCAGTTTGACTAAATGGCAATCTGGGAAGTGTTCCCGCATCGCGTACAGTAAGTTTAGAGTTCCCACCACGTTGTTGACTTGGGTGAGAACTGCGTGTTCGCGATCGATCATGGAGAAGGGCGCCGAACGCTGTTCGCCAAAGTGAACGATCGCTTCGGGCTGAAATTCTTGCAGCGCTTTGATCAGGAAGTCGTAGTTGGTGATATCCCCAATAAACAAGTCAATATTTTTGCCCGTCAGATCGCGCCAGCGCTGAATGCGTTGATGAATGGGTGCGATCGGCGTCAAGGTTTCCACACAAAGCTCTAGATCCCAGTGTCGGCGCACTAAGTTATCTAGAATGCCAACTTCGTAACCTCGGTTAGAAAGATAGAGTGCGGTTGCCCAACCGCAATAACCATCACCGCCAATAACCAGAACTTTCATCGTAGATTGGTAAATTTTGCTTGCTGACACTCGCTAAATGTATCAGGTTTGGGTGCCCACTCGACTATTTATTTGGAGGGAGAGAGGGGATGGGGGGATGGGGAGATGGGGGGATGGGGAGATGGGGAGATGAGGAAAATCAGTTTATTTTTATCCTTCATCCTTTATCCTTCATCCTTTATCCTTCATCCTTCCCCTAGTCCCTAAACTTTCACTTCATCGGCAAAGCTGGCCCAGCGGACGAAGTGGAACGGGCCAGCGACGGAACCCCAGATATGTTCGTCTGTTTCGGGGTCGCGTCCGCGATCGAGACTGATAAACTTTTCTTCATCAATGTCGAATTCACTGTCTAAATAAGTAGTTTTGCCTTTGCGAACTACCATACAAGCTTTACCTGGTTCGACTTTGCCATGAAAGCCATTACCAGTCCACTCTACGATCATGTTGCAGCCCGGTAATTTTTCCAAATCTTCGGCTTTGAGGGTATGCAGGCGGGGTAAGTCGCGGGAAGCACCGTAAAACTTTTGTTCTTCCTTGACTGTATAATTTTCGATTTCAATGTGAGAACCTTTATCTACCAGTTTCAACACTCTTACTCGATAGGGATTATTTAGCGTATAGTCATACGCTTGTTCCACAAAAAAACCAACACCGGATAGAACTTCTAAAGACAGGGGTCGCATACAAACCCGAATATGTGCGTAGAAAGGCGGATTTTCAAAAGCTTGAGCTTGATTGCTGAAATCTGCGGCCATCCAGCGACCTAACGTTAATATATCCGTGGAATGAGTCATCTTTTGTTAAACGTTGCGGAACGATCCCCATTTTAAGGTGAGGGGGAGATGGGGAGCAGGGGAGCAGGGGAGGTGGGGAGATGGGGGGATAAATACAATTAATTTTTATTCTTCATCCTTCATCCTTTATCCTTCAGACTTCCCCATCCCTACTATGCAATTTTGAGGCGGAAGAGGAGAAACTGAGTTATTTGTTTATCGCTGAAATTGTTGTCGCTGGCGAGGATTAAACTTTGGCTACCATCGGGTAACCGGGGGCCAAATGTCATTGCTTCTAGGTTATCTAGGGTAATACCCAATTCGTTTAAATCCAAGACCAATTTTTTCTTAACTGGTTGTACGGCTTTCAATTCGCCTTTTAAACTAACAATGCCAGAGGTATCGGTTGCTGCGCCAGTTGCTATTTGAAAAATGCGGGCGTTAAAGCCAAAAAAGCTTAAAGAACGTTCTAAACTGAGGAAGTGACCGCCTCGATCGACTGCGAGTAATTCCGATACGCCATGATATACAGCGCCAATGGGGGGAGTAGCTAAGGGGTAAAGATGTTCGGAAAGTATGATTGGCGGGCCATCGCTAACTAGGTAATGTAGCAGACGAGATTTAATAGTGATGGGTTTGGCTTCTCCTTTGTCATCTAATTCTACGGTGTCTCGGTCTTGAACTAGGGCTGATTCTGTAAGGGCGAATAAGCGAATGGGTTCGCCACTAGCGGGGATAGATCCGGTAGGATTGAGGGTTAAGGCTTCTAGTGCCAAGTTATTTTGAATGCCTTTTTGTTGGTTTTCGTCGTAAGAGTCGGGAATGTAGCGCTGGGGGATGGGGAAGTTTTGCCGCAGGTTTCCGGTTTGGATGTCGAATTCGGCGATCGCAGGGGGTATGCTGTTACGAGCAACTCCTTCGCTGGAAATGAAGACGGTTTTCTGGGGAGAAATGGCGATTCCTTCGGGATCGATCGTATATTTTCCAAAGGTATTGCCGTCTTGTCCTTTGAGAAAGGTGACGTTTTCTACTTTTACGTCTTTGATGCCAGTATCGCTGAGGTCGATTTTTAGGGTATAAAATCTAGCTGGGGCGAGTGCGCTTTGATCGTCGGAAAGGGCTAAAAAGCGATCGCGTTTGCGATCGTAAGCTAGTGCTGATATACCTCCAATGGGAGTATCTTGAAATTCTTGTTTCGGTAATTGATATTCGCCTAAAAATTCGAGGGATAAGTCAAGAAAAGTTCGCTGTTGTGCCGTAACTTGTGGCAAACTACAACCAGCGACAAAAGTTAATAATGTTACTGCTATAGCCAAAATCAGTTTTTGTACAGGTTTGTTCACGCACTTTCTCCTAGCTGTCTTTTGGTTAGCGATCATATTATTTTAAACCGCAGATGAACGCCGATGCACGCAGATAAAGGAATGATTAAATCGCCAATCCCTCAAAAAACATCAAAAAAATCAACAAACTTGTCTACTCAACGTTAACGCTAAAACTACATCTGTGTTCATCTGTGTTCATCTGTGGACATCTGTGGTAAAAAAACTTCTCAAATCACCAATTAGAGTGTCATTTATCAAATTAAAATAAAATCAATTGAGATAGGGGGATGTGATGAGCGATCGCAATTTACAAAAAATCAAAGCAAGACTCAAACTAACAGCCTTTTGTTCCCTGTTGTCCATAATTTTGATTCTACCCAGCATCGCCGCTGAAAATAACAACAATAACAACAAAAAGCCCAACCCAACCCAGTTTCCCCCTAATCCCTTAGAAATTAGAGTACGCGATCCTCTCCTTCCTCGTTCTTCCAAAGACAAACGACCTTTAACAGATGAAGAAAAAGCAACTTTAGCACCAGCATTAGATGAACTAAATAGTGAAGCTGCTGCTAAATTGCAAGCAGGAGATGAGAAAGGTGCTTTTGAAATTTGGTATCGAGAAATGCGGTTGCGGCGATATTTAGGTTTGTTGCCGGAAGTGCGAGGTTTGAGTCGGTTAGGGGGAATTGCTTGGGAAAGAAATATGCCGGATGACGTGCAATTTATTTCCAAGCGATTGGAAACTATTCGACAAAAAGAATTAAAATCGCCTGTTGAATTAAATTTATTACAAGCTTTGGCTACTGCTTTTGAACAGGTGAGATTTCCTGAGAGTGCGGTAAAAGTTTACGAACAAATTTTAGCGTTGAACCGACCACAACAAGATACTGCGAAAGAAGAAGCACTCTTATTGAAAATAGGGGAATTAAGTTTCGGTGCGTTTGATTATCCGAAAGCAATTACTGCTTATCAGCAGTTAGTTGATTTTGCTCAAAAAAATGGCGATCGCAACAAACAAGTTACCTATTTAAAACAGTTAGCTTATCTTTATACTAAAGACAGCCAATTGCCAAAAGCAATTAGAACAAAGCAAAGTTTAATTGAACTTTATCGGAATGAAAAAGATTTTGCTCAAATTCCAGCGGTTCAATTGGATATTGGCACTGATTACGAAGCAATTGGACAATTAGAACAAGCTGCCCAAACTTATCAAGAAACTTATGCTTTTGCCTGGTCGATTCAATTATATTCTGGGGCGGCTGATGCGTTACGAAAATTGATTGCGTTGCAAGTTTCGCAACGGCAGCTAGAAAATGCGATCGCAGCTTCTCAAGTATTGATTCAAGCAGAACAATTAGCTAACAATTTTTACGGTTTGATGAACGCTTATGATGAAATGGGAAAACTTTATGTAGAATTAAAAAATTATTCCCAAGCGTTAGAAGCATATGAAAATGGGTTAGAAGTTGCTGAAGAATTGAAATATCGAGAAGATTACTTTGAGCGAAAAATTCAACAAGTTGCTAGAGAAAGGAATCTCAGAGGCTGAAGAATTCAGAATGCAATCAGTAGGGAAACTAAAGTATTTTTGAGGGTTAAAGAAACCCGGTTTTTCTAAAAAACCGGGTTTCTGGCTTTCCGACAACAAATCAAAATCAATTAGGCGGACTACTAGTTACCCTATGGTGAGGATTGGTAATCGGTAGTAGATAGTGGCAAAACACTATAAAACTCTCGCAATTTTTCTACATCATGGTGAAACCAGTTACTTACCCATTGGCAATAGTATTTAGTTGCTTCAAATTCATTCCTACCCCGCAAAATTTCACCTATTAAATGGGCTGCCATTATTCCCGACATCATCGCTTTTAACACGCCATGCGAAGAAGCGGGATCGAGTACTGCCGCCGCATCACCTACTAAAAAATAACCCAAATTAGCACAAGGATTAACGATGCGCCAACTGACATCGGCTGCACCTATTTTACCTTTTGGTTTCAAAGCGCGAAATTCGTTAGGTAGCCAATCTTTTTCAATTGATTGATTATTAAAAGATAACCGCGTCCATTGATAAAGTTTTGGACGCACTCTTGCTGTCCAAGTCCAACCGTTTTCATCTGCTACGATTTCTGGTGTTTCATCTCGAATCGGACATTCTCCTTCTGCATAACCAAAATAAGCGATTAAACGAGGTGAATAATAATTAATTGGTAAGTTTAATTGTTTGGCTAGCCAATGAGAATTACCAGTGGCATCTATCACAAAAGTTGCTGGTATTTCACCATCGGAAGTAACAACTCCGCTAATTCGATTTTGATGGAAAATTGATTGTAAAGCACGACAAGGTTGGCGAACTTCTACGCCTAATTTAATGGCTTTTTCTAATAAAATGTTATCGAAATCTGCCCGCCATGCTTGAAAACCTTGCCAAGTTCCGGTTTCATCTGCGCCGAAAGGAACAAATCGAGGTTCTGCTTCCCATTTCACCCAATTTCCGGGATGGCGCAAAAAGTTGGCAGAGTGAATTTGTTCTGCTACTCCTAATTGTTTGAGAAGTGCTTCGATCCCAGGGTGGAGGGTTTCTCCGGGATGGTGGCGGGGAAATTTTTCTCGGTCTAGGATAACTACAGGTAATCCCATCTGCGCTAAGGTAATTGCCGCAGATGTCCCGGATGGGCCACTGCCGATGATGAGGGCAGGGGGC
>DATNQN010000099.1 GCA_036703985.1 Leptolyngbyaceae cyanobacterium | reverse complement strand
CCCCATCCCCCCACCTCCCCATCTTCCTTTCCCCTTTCCCTTACCTTAAACAACGACAAATACCGCATCGGTAAGGGAACTGGCTGAGACGCCAGAAACGATCGCAAATAGATCCCCAGTAGCAGCAATGCGAATCAAGGTATCGGATGCGAAAGTGCCGCTACCTTGGCCGATTGCTAACTGATTGGGCGTTAAACCGCCAGCTAATCCGATCGAATCTTGAGTGCGATCGAAATCTGCGATCGTATCTATCCCACTACCAGATGTCAGAACGAACAAATCGCGATCGTCGCCACCCGTGAGAACATCATTACCAAAACTACCATCCAGCAAATCATCGCCAGCCGCCCCAGTCAGCGAATCATTACCCAAACCGCCAGTGAGGATGTCATCGTCGGCACCACCGATTACCGTTTTGCTAGCCCTCACATCGGGTGCCCTACTCTCAGCAATCATACGTTCTTCACTTACCCCATATTTGATAAAATGTTCCAACCCGTTGCGGAACAAACCTTGGCTGACTGCTTTCGCTACATCCGGATTTTGGCTGAGGTAAAAACTATTACTAAAACCTAAACTAGGGTCGCGTCCTTCCCACATTCCATATTGGACAAAATGTTCCCAAACACTATTAAAAGTACGAAAAGAATTTCGATCCAACGCATTAGCAACATCTTCATTCATTGCCAGATAAAAATTCGGATCGAACAGAGGGGAGGGTTGGGAGGTGTTTAGTTGTTCGCAATTCATTTAGGATCGCTATAGCTAATAGCAATCAAGTAATTCAGTGCCAGTACGTAATTCAACATATTATTTATCAGTTGAAAATAGCAGGAAATCAGCGATTTACCATCTGTTATGCCAATCAGTGGCTTTAAACTTTTAAAGGACTGGGCGAAAAGGATAAAATCCTTGCCTGAAAGCCCTAATATGAAGTATGAAGAATGAAGTATAAAATATCAGGGCTAAAATTTATTCTTCACAGATCGTCCTTGGCAAATCGAACTCATGTTTAATACCCAGTACCAAACACCGTTAAACTCTTTCCGCACTGCGGTGAATGCGGGTGAGTTTTTAATCACCGCAGAAGTCGCGCCACCAAAGGGAGGCGACCCCACGCATATGCTAAAAATGGCGCAACTCCTGAAAGGGCGAGTTCATGCCATCAATATTACCGATGGTAGTAGAGCGGTGTTGCGGATGTCATCGCTAGCGGCGTCGGTGATTTTGATGCAACATGGGATCGAGCCTATTTGCCAAATGGCTTGTCGCGATCGCAATCGCATCGGATTGCAAGCAGACCTCATGGGTGCCCACGCTCTCGGCATCCACAATATTTTAGCCCTGACCGGCGACCCGGTGAAAGCAGGAGACCATCCCGACTGCAAAGGCGTCTTCGATCTCGAATCAGTCCGTTTATTGCAAGTCATCGACAAAATGAATCGCGGTTTCGATTGGAACGAAAAACCGCTGACCGATGGTGCAACAGATTTATTTGTCGGTGCGGCGGTTGACCCCCAATCCTCCAGTTGGTCTGGCTTGCAAAAACGATTCGAGCGTAAATTAGAAGCAGGGGCGCAATTTTTCCAAAGTCAATTAATTTCTGACTTTGAAAGACTGGAAAAATTCATGGATGGGATAGCTTCTGGTTGCAATAAACCGATTTTAGCCGGAATTTTTCTGCTTAAATCCGCTAAAAATGCGGAATTTATCAATCGTTGCGTACCGGGGGTAAATATTCCCCAACACATTATCGATCGCCTAGCAACTGCCAAAGATCCATTAGAAGAAGGCATGAAAATTGCCGCCGAACAAGTGCAAATGGCGAAACAACTTTGCCAAGGCGTTCATATGATGGCAGTCAAAAGAGAAGATTTGATTCCCCAAATCTTAGATATGGCTGGTATGGAAAAACTGCATTTAACCTATTCGTAAACTTGTAAGTTAACTCAGATCTTACAGTAGGGGAGGTAAAACCTCACAAATCTCGTTCTCAGGTTCAACCTGGGAACGAAAAAAAATGCTTATACGGCAATGATATCGTGTCCGGTTGCATCGGTATTGTAAGAGTTATAGTAAAAATTATCTGTGGGAATCAGGGATTTAATTTTTACCGCAGATGTAAACAGATAAACGCAGATTAACGCATATAAGATATGTGTTTGTTACCGATGCTACCGGACATGATATAACCGATGACCGATTAATTCCAATTACCAATCATGGTATATCCAGACCAATAATAGGGATGAGAAAAACTTGTTTCGCTGCTATTAGCTAATTCTGGTGGAAGCGGAAGTCTGAGGTTATCAGATAATACTAATTCTCCTTTTTCTACGCGAACTTGTGCTTTTAACATTGCTAATTGTGCTTCTCTCAAACCTTCTGTTTTAATTGGGCCATTTTTCAACTTATTATAAAATTCCGTCATCAATGCCAGCGAACCTTCATCACTAGCATACCAAAGACTTCCTACTGCCGTTTTTACACCTGCTTGCACGGCTAAACCTGCAAATCCCAATTCTGCTTGTTCGCTTCCGACTGCCGTGCGACAAGCACTTAACACCAGCATTTCTACTTTTGGAGATTCATTCCATCCCAACTGACGGGAAAGTAATTTTAATCGATCTAGCCTGAGTTTAGAATTCCAAAATTGGATGTAAGATTCTGCTAATTTTCCTGGTTTAAATTCGGCATGAGTAGCGATGTGAATAATTCTAAAACTTTCTTGACGACTGAGAGATTGCAGTTTATCTATGGTTGATTCTTCATTCAAAAATCCTTTACCCTGCCAAAGAATGTTAGCTAAAGTCGGCACTTCAACGGCTACTGCCGGCAAAGGAGATTGATTTTCTGTACTCTTTGATATTCCCATTGCTAATATGGGAGTTTTGATAATGGGAAAGTAGCGGATATCGGTGAGGCTAAAACTAGGAATTAAACCTACGCTGTATTCTTCGATCAGAAATTTTTCCCCGTCGTATAAAGCAGCAATGGGTAGGGAACGCAAACCAGAATCCATACAGAATACTAAAGTATCTATTTGGTTTGCTAAAAGTGGTACTT
The DNA here is from genome assembly GCA_036703985.1 of Leptolyngbyaceae cyanobacterium. Classification (GTDB taxonomy): domain Bacteria; phylum Cyanobacteriota; class Cyanobacteriia; order Cyanobacteriales; family Aerosakkonemataceae; genus DATNQN01. Next base: position 3,324 of record DATNQN010000099.1, on the reverse strand, counting down.
TAAACGGTTCGATTATCCATTGATAAAGCTTTTGACCTGGTTTTTGATATCTATTCCGGCGGATGACATCAGTAATGCCAGCCCGAAATTCCCTCACAATTTCTTGCAAATTTTGGCGATTTGCCTCTGGAATTACTTGACGAATAATTAAAAGATTATCCTTATTTTGTTTAGTAGCCGGATCGTTACAAGGTTTAGGATTGGGAAGGACTAAAAATAATTGTAATTCTTGTTCTAAAGATATTACATAAATTAGAGCGGTTTTTTTACCTGTTGTTTCTGCTAAGTTGCAAAGGTCTTGAGCTATTTGTTCGGCAGAAGTAGTGCTACCATAAAAGTTAATACCAAGTTGTCTGGCAAATTCTACTGCTTGTAGTTCTTCAAATGTTTGAATTGCTTGTTGAGGAGGTGCTTGTTGAATAATTTGCTCGACAGCTTTGCGATCGACCCTATTTCTACTACCCAAATTACCTTTACCATCTACAGGTTCTGGATTCGTATTGATAGGATTGGGAACAGTTGTATTTGACTGAGTTCCCGATTGATTTAGCCCTGGTTTGGCTAATATCAAAACCAAAGTAAAAGTGATAATAAAAAATAGAAATAACTTAAATAATTTCATTTTTGTGAGAATTACGGTAGATTTTCAAAAAGAAATTAAATAACCAACTCCTAAGATAAATCTGCTACCATCCCCTGCATTGCCAGTAATATCAGTGACTCCTGGTGTAATTGCTAAAGGAATATTGCGAAATGGAATTACGGACAATCCAACTGTCAAATCTTGACCAGACCATTCTACGATCGCGCTTACTGGTTCGGCAACTCGCACCGCTACGCTACCAAAAATATTGACAGAATCGACATTTTCATAAATATTAGATTCAAATCGAAATTGTCCGCTACCAACGCCAACCGAAACGTAAAGTTGACTAAACAGCTTTTCCGGAGTATCTTGCAGGCTAAATCTTTTAGTTACTACGCCATAAAAACTTCTGCCACTGTCAGTCAAACCCCAATCAATTGCATTGAGTACTCCCACAGCAACGGCAAAATCATTCGGTAATTGTCGGTGTAATTTAAAACTAACCGTACCATCTTCTGCCGTATCTAAATCCGTAATCGTGACACCAATATCTAAACCAACTGCTTTTCGCGCATCACCCAAACCGATCCCGATTCCAAACACTCCGTCTGCTTCCCGCGTGAAGCGCGTTCTTTCTTGAAAGCCAAAACCAGCGCTCAAATTTCCCCAAGATTTACCGTAAGCTGAAGGTGAAATAATGGTAATATTAGGAGCTAGTTCGTATTCTTTTTCTGAGTCGGGCAACAGTGGCAAATTTTGGGGTTGAAAAATATTTTCTGCTGGTTTAGAAGGTTCTGTTTGCAAGCTTGGGGGCTTACCAGTTTCTTGAAAAGGTAAAACCGCAATAGTAGAAGATAAGTATAAACTTTCTTCAATAAAATTTAGTAATTCTGGGTTACGTGGAATTTTAAGTAACCTCTCTTTTTTTTCTTTAATTGATAAATCAAATAATGGGTTTTTGGGAGGTGGTGAAGTAGATGGCAAATCGGTTAATAATGGCGGGGAATTAGTTTCCCGTGCCAAGTTGACTTGGGGCGTTGCTACCACTAAACTGCCCAGGATAGAGGAAAAGATGAGATAACAAATAACTTTAGTCGGCGTTGCGCGATCGCAAATTGATTTCATGAAAGCGTGCTATTTGATAGATTAACCCGGCCCATCTCATAAAATGAGGAAAATATACCTGTAAAATGTTATACCATAGCTATTTCTCAAAATAAAAAAAGTATATTTTTGCAAATACTCTCTTGCCTAAATTACCGAATGATGGTTAAAATAAGCGATTTTATTCATTTATACACTCCAAGCATTTGTCTTAAGATAGATGCCAAGCTAGCCTGTCAGTATCAGGATATACAGTAGGAGAGTTAAGTTAAATATAACTTTGCAAGCCTTTAAGCAAAACCTTTAGCGGTTTTTGCCTAAAGTTTTTTCGGGTTTGAAAAACTAAGAATGCAACTCCAAAACTAAATATATCCAAAACAAAAATTATTTTTAGGAGACGAAAACAAACTTTTTTCTCTTTAAGTAAGCATTCTAGAGAGCAAATCTGGAATATTTTACTAGCAAAAAGGTAAAAGGTATCGCGCAGTCCTAGATTTTCAAAAGTCAATAGTTTCAAATATTAAATATCAAAATTTAAATCCGATCGGGACTGCTGTTGGCATGGCAATTTAATATTTAAAACAGGCTCTCTCCAAACTGTCTATTCATTGGAGTTTGAGGTGAAAAAATTAGCGATCGCAGTTAGCTTTTTTAGCTTGATCGGCAGCGCCTTGACCAGTTGCGTATCTACTCCTCTAAGGGCAGGAAACAACAACGATCGCAACGCACAACTTTCATCGGTTGCCGTAGCAGTCCGCGACCTTGGTAACCCCTTTTTCGTGCAAATTGGCAAGGGTGCTCAGGCGTCAGCCAAGAAAATTGGTGGCAGTAATGTAAGGACAACAATTGTTTCCAGTGGAGACGATTTAAATCAACAATTCAATCAAATTGAAAACTTCATTGCCTCAGATGTTAGCTTGATTATACTCAATGCTGCTGACAGTAAGGGCATTTTTGCTGGAGTAGAAAAAGCTAAACAAGCAGGAATTCCGATCGTTGCAGTTGACACCGCCGCTGAGGGAGGTGTTGACGCTACGGTTACTTCCAATAACGTGCAAGCGGGTGAGGTGAGTTGCCAATATATAGCCGATCGCTTGAAAGGAAAAGGCGAAGTTGTAATTATTAATGGCCCTCCCGTTAATTCAGTAGTTGAACGAATTCAAGGGTGCTTGAGCGTATTTTCCAAATATCCTAATATAAAGATTCTTTCCAAAGATCAAAATGCCGAAGGTAGCCGGGATGGGGGATTAAGAGTAATGAGCGATTTGCTCACTTCTTTCCGCAAAATTGACGCCGTTTTTGCGATTAACGACCCTACGGCAATTGGCGCAGAATTAGCTGCTAAACAAGCAAAAAGAAGCGAGTTTTTTATTGTAGGAGTTGATGGCGCACCTGAAGCTCTCGACGCCTTGAGACAAAATAATAGCTTACTTGTAGCAACGGCGGCTCAAGACCCATTTCGGATGGCAGCTAAGGCAGTTGAAGTTGGTAACGACATTATCAAAGGAAACAAGCCAGCCAATCCAAATATCCTAATTCCAGTCACTTTAATTACTCGTGAAAATGTGAATCAACATAAAGGTTGGACGAGTCAATGAAGGGGCAGGGGGCAGAGGAGCAGGGGAGCAGGGGGC
>DATNQN010000098.1 GCA_036703985.1 Leptolyngbyaceae cyanobacterium | reverse complement strand
GCAGTATTTTTCGTGGGCGGGTTGTTCCTTAATAATGTTATGGGAACCAAAATTCAGCCCACTCCTTTAGCACAACAAGTGCAGCCTCCTTTAGCTCAGAAAAAAGATTCCGATGGTAATGCTACTGAAACTGGCAAACTTAAAACTGAGTTGGCATTAGGAAAACAAGAGGAGCAACTAGCAGCTTTAAATCGTTCTAAAAGTCCTAAAAATAGAGATTTAAGTTCGCAACCTAAAAATCCAACTTCAGTAGAAGTTGCTCCTAAAAATCAAAATAATCCGCCAACTTCCGCTCAACGAGTAGCGCAACAGCCTTATAGTTCCCCACCACCCCCACCGCCGCGCACGATAACTCGCACGGAAATTCGCTATGTACCTCAACCAGTTGCATCTCGCGTTACGCCTGTGCAAACTCGGCCAAATCCTGTCCCACCGCCTGTCGCGGCTGTTCCGCCTCGACCAACTCCCGCGCCTGTAATTCCTGTCCCGAATCGAACGGAGAGAACACCTGTAACTCCTGTTGCAGTAGCGCCGCAGCGAGTGGAAGTTCAGCCTAAACCAGCGATCGATTCCATGAAACAGTGGATGAGTTTAGCAAAGTTAGGCAGTTACGGTCACGCTGCGGTTGATGAAAACTCAGATGCACAAAGCGAACAGGTCGCTTTAAATACTACATCCGGTGCTGTTAACAACCTACCCAGTTCAGTAACCTCTCCAGTTTCAGTTGCTTCCGTGCCAAATGTCACAAACATAACCAGACAAGGGGATGAGGGAACGTGGGAAGGCGGGGAAGGCTTTTCGGAAAATATCTCCGCGTCTGGCCAAACTGTTAGCTCAGCACCATTCGCGTCTGTGCCAAAGGCTACTCCGGTAATCAGAACACCTAGCACTCAACAACCTTCTGATGATGACACAACGGCTGAAGAAGCCAGTATTCTGGCAGGGGTTCCTTCGGATAATGCGTCAAATGAAGAGGCGAACATTCTCACCGGGACTCCCTTCGCGGATGTGAGAAACCTTCAGGTGGGGCAGCAAATTGATGCAGTTCTGGCAACGCCTGTTATTTGGAGTGGTGGGACGATCGCTGACTCTCGCAACGGCATATCAGTCACCGCTTCTGGTAAAACAACACAAGAACGAGAAGAACAGTTTGTGGTGCGCTTGGAACAGCCGTTGGTAGATGGGTCGGGGCAAGTTTTACTTCCAGGCGGGTCAATGGCTGTATTTGGGGTGAATTCCGTGCATCCGAGTGGCTTGGTTAACTGTGATGCTCGCGCATTGATCGTCAACGGTCAGGAGTATCTTTTGCCACCAGGGGTAATCAGTATTCGGGGTGAAGATGGCAAACCTTTAACGGCTTCCAAGTGGGATGACAAAGGCCCAGAAATAGCCTCGATGGATGCAAGTACGGTTGTTCTTGGTTCTTTGGCAAATGTAGGGCGGGTTCTCAATCAACCTCGTAGCGAGGAATACGACGATTTTGATTCGGGTTTTGGTTCGCGGCGACGCACGAGGATCGATCGCCGAAGACCAAATTTGTTGGGTGCGGTATTGGAAGGTGGGATGACACCGCTGTTACAGCAAATTCAACGCCGCAACGAACGTGCGATCGCATCCATTCAAGCACGTCCAAACCTTTGGTATGTGTCTGCTAATAAGAAGGTCACAGTATTTGTCAATCGTTCCTTTGATTTTTGATGAGGTATCAATTGCTATGAAAACTTTAAAAACAGTTTTAATTACTGCCATCAGCGCTACCTGTTTATTTGGGTTTTCCCAACAGGTATTAGCATCAACTGTTAGGCAAGTTTCTGTAGAAGTTGCCACAGGAACTTCCGGTCAACCTTTGCGTTTAGGTTTAGCGCCTGGGTACGGTCTAAATATCAGTTTCATTCCCACTGGAGAGACAGTTGAAAAAGTTTGGTTAGACGATCCTTCCTGGGTGACGGTTGATGTGGATGGCTGTTTGCAAGGGTTAAGTAACTCTAATTGCGATCGACCTGGAGCAAGTGTCCTGCATCTGCGGCGAATTCAACCGTTGAATTTTTCTGGTTTATCTCGATCGCCATCGGGTTCATCGCTATTAACAGTAGTTACCAGAAGTTCATCTGGGCGGCGGGTGTATCTGTTTCGGATAGCTAAAGCATCTGGAACGCCACCTCAATATCACACCGTAGAAGTCGTAGGTGAAAACCAGGTCTTATTACCTCAAACAACGCCAGTTGCTATTACTAACACAAGACGTACTGTTAATACCACTGCTAATAATTTTCAACTTGTTACTAATAGCGATCGAGCAGTCGATTCACAGACATACTCGCGGATTGAACGAGGAACGCAAGTAGTTGTTGAACGCCGTCTTCTGCGCCGAGGCTCTCCTCTATGGTATCGGATTTCATACTTCTTGTCGCGTCTCAAAGAAGGTTATCCTCTAGAACAAGCAAGGGTAGATTCTAAGATTTCCGTTGATTTAGTTAATCGATTGCATCAACTCGGTGGAGAATCTGAAACTGAAATTATTCCAACTCCTTTATCCGCTTCCAGGGAGGTAAGATTATGAAGTTGAATCGAAAAATCCGCTTCGTTTTTACCTGGTTATTAGGTTTAGGAATTTCTTTCTTATTCGGCTTTGGTATTTGGCATCCTGCATCTTTAAAGGCGCAGACAAATAATTCACAGCCCGTTCCTATCACGAACTGGCAGAATACTCAATTACCCGACTGGAGTCAAATTACATTTGGCAATCTTCCGGCTATTTCCACTAGCGGTTCTTTTTCTGCACCTAGCGAGATAGTTTCCCAGCTAAAGTACGACCCTTCGCGCAGTTGGGCGGCTGGGCAAACTCCAGATTCTTTCTTGAAATTGGGCGATTTTGAAGACGCTTTTAAGCTACAAAAGTTTGATTTAAGCACCATTGCACAAATTGTTGATTTGGATTTGACGGAGCTTAGTTTAGATAAATTTGGAGTAATGGCTTTCCAAACTTTAGAAAGTTTAGCTAAAGCTATTCCCACTCTAAGTAAGATGTCAATTCAAGAAGTACCGCCAGTTCTAGAATTATTGAACAATAAGCTGACGACTGACTTCGATCCATCTCAATCAATTGGCGATTTATTACAGCAATCTCCTCTGGTGGGTAAATTAGAGTTTTCTGAAATCGATTTCAACAACTACAAACTGGATGCAATTCCAGGTATAGACACAATACCTATTGGAGCGTTTAAAGATTGGCAAGGAACTACCATTAACTCTATTCCCGGATTGAAAGATGTACCGTTCTCTGAGTTCCCCAATCCCATCAGTTCTGTAGGTGTTGATGTGGGGATGATTGACATTGCTTTTGGGACAGCCAAGCAACAGCGTTCTAACACGATTTCAGGTAGCGATGTTGAAGGCTTTAACGTGCGTTGCGATCGAGAATGCGCTCACGTCGAGCTATCTGGTAATCCCAAGGTATTAGGAAAGCAATGGATTTCTGGAAAATCTCAGGAAGTGAGAGGAGGACACGGAATTCTCGGCTCAGTAAATGGGGGTAAAGAACCAACAGGTCGCCATCCTTACGGTGAGGCTTTTAAAGTAGTAATTTGGGATGTTTCTGAACCTGAAGCACAAGTTGATCAAGCATTATTTTTCCGAATTTGTATTCGCGGTTTTGTGGATTTGGGTTGTACGCCGTATTTTATCGGCCCCGTACCGTTTATAACTTATAAGGAAATGATGCCGATGTTTTTAGGCTTGGTAGAACCTTCTGTTAATGGAGGCGTTTCCACTCCCACAGGTGCGTCAAATAGCGGTACTAGGTCTACTTTTAATGATTCTTCTTTTACGTCTAGTGCGATGGCGAATAGCGGAAGTAATTCTCTATCTTATTTGTTTCCATCGGCTGTTAAAGGTGATTGTTCTCTAACTCATCAAGGAGTAGTTTTAGATGGACTTTCATCTGCTCTTTCGGAAATAGAAGGTAACTACGATTCGGTGGGAGCTTATGCTTGTGATAACAGAGGTAATTGCGGTCGCGGATTAGGTTCAAAGCAGTTTATGTCCTATCGGACTGATGTGCGATCGCTCATTGCAAGCAAGCCTGGAGGAAATGATTTTCTCGCCAAATTAGATTCTGGTTCTCCCGTTACTGGCGATGAGATGCTGTTGTATTTCTCCCCCTCAGATCAGGAAGCTTTGTTTAGATCTGAAGCCAGCAATTTAATCGATCGCGCATCTCATCAAACTGACCCAACTACCGGACAAAAATTCAGTGACGAAAGACTTGTACAACGAGTAGCTCAAATGCACTTTGGCGGTGCAGCAATTCCCATTGATAACAGTGCTAGGGACATTCACAATCGCTTCAGTGTGAAAACTTATGGCGAAAAAGCTGCTGCTAACTATCACACTGTTTTGCAAACAATGGGTTGTTCTTAAACAGGAGAAATAACTAATGTCCTTGCAACAAATTTGGATTAATAAGAAACTAACTTTAGTAGCAATAGGTGCGGGATTAAGCTGCGTTTTCGTATTCTTTTTACTATTACCGTTATTCGCGGGAGCAGAAAAATCGAACGCTACTGGATGGCAAACTGCTGCTGTGGCGGCTCCGCAAGAATTAGTTCGCCAAGCGGTAGACCAGAATTATTTATCTGCACCTGAAGAAGCAACGCTGGATTTTAATCGAGTTAAGGTATTACCTATTACTCCTAATAAATCCAAACCTCTTTATATTTTTGATTTCAACACTCCCAACTTGTGTGGAATCGGCGGTTGTTTGTATGCAGTTTACACTCAAGACGGAACACCTGTTTTACGCTTGATGCTGCAACCTAAACTGCCTAAAAATGTTCCATTATTCGCGGCTTCAGATAAATTTAACTCTGGTTTCCCTTGTTTGGTTGTTTCTCAACTTAATCACGAGAAGACGACTGCTAAAGATTCAAAAAATTTACTGGTGAGAAGTTTATATTGCTATTCCGGCTCTGGATTCGCTCTATTTAACAGTTCGGTTACTGAAATAAAAGCAGGGAGTTAAAAATGTTGAAAATGCCACTTTCTAGTATCCCCATTCTGGGACAAACACAACTAAACTTGGTACGAGAACAACCAGTTACTAACCATCAAAATCCAGTCCAAAATACCGGAGTACAGTTACTTTCCTATTTGAAGACTCAATCCGGTTTAACGCTGATAGGTTGCTTGGTTTTAGTTGGCATAATTCAACTATCAAGTAACTCGTCTAAAAAAGGTAAAATAGCTACTTCCTACTGGGGAGGAAGTAAAGAAAAAGCGGCAGCGGCGCGTAAGGCTAAAAAGCAAATCGCTCAGGTGACGCGCAACAATGTTGCTTTGTACATCGGTACGCCAAATATTGTGCGCCAGCGTTTGAAAAAAGAGTGGCAGCAGGCAAAATTACCTGTTAAGAAAGAATCAATTTGGTCGAGCTTTAGTTCCTCTCCGACTTTGTGGGTTCCAGATGCTCAACGGGGAATTGCGGCAATTGGCGCTGCTGGTTCTGGAAAGACTTTTTCAGTTATCGACCCTCTGATTCGTTCAGCACTCGATCAAGGTTTTCCGATGTGCCTATATGATTTTAAATATCCGGCACAAACTAAACGCTCGGTAGCTTATGCTATCAAGCGAGGTTATACAGTGCGGGTGTTTGCGCCAGGATTTCCTGAGTCTGAGGTTTGCAATCCTCTGGATTTGTTGAAAGATGAAGAAGATGCGATCGCAGCTGGTCAGCTAGCGCAAGTAATTAGTAAAAATTTCGATCGCAGTGGTGGAAATGCCAGCAGTGATAAGTTCTTTGAAGAAGCTGGCGACTCTTTAGTTGAAGGTATTCTTTTGGTAACTAAAGCAGTTAAAAGACTGACTGGAGACGACAAATATTGCGATTTGATGATGGCGCAAGCGATTTTAAGTTTGTCGGATTTACCCAAACGATTAGAAGAGGCGTCTAAAAGTCAACTTAAAGTTTGGACGACGCGACCTTTATCGCAGCTAATTAGTGTTAAAGATTCCGAAAAAACCGTTTCTGGAATTGTTGGAACCGCGCAGCGAATGTTTCAGCGCTTTCTGAAAAAAGACTTTGTGGGAGCGTTTTGCGATCGCACTACTTTACCTCTAGATTTAGATGGCAAGCAGTTGATTATCTTCGGACTCGATCGCAACAACCGAGATATTGTTGGGCCACTTTTAGCCGCTATTCTACACATGGTAGTATCCCGAAATGTTTCTCGCACAACACCGCGTAAAGACCCATTAGTAGTAGCGCTTGACGAATTACCAACTTTATATTTACCAGCATTGGTAAAATACTCTAAGGGATAATTCCGGGCAGGCTTTGATGCGGTTTAAATCGACCAATTTGGGAGTTCGCGTAGATTCGGAAAGCATTCAAATGAAATCCAATCACTATCAAGATTTTGAACTTTTAAAAGCACAACAATCTAGAGGCGAGCAGCCTGACGGTGCGTTTTCACGTCTTGGCGCTAGGGAAGGTGTTAAGGAGTTCGATCGCTATATGCGATCGCAAGCAATTTCTGATGCTTTGATTGAGTACGCCAAAAAGTTAGGAAAAGATGTGATGTTAGATGGCGAGTTCTCTTATAAATGGAAAGCCAAGTTAGATGGAGAAGTACAAATTTATGCCAAGGATGGTAGAGGCTTGATTTTAGCTCAAGCTGGAAACCAAATGATTTGTCGGATGACTCAACAGGATCTTGGTTATTTTGAAGAGGCATTAACGAAACTACGCTCTCACCAAGTATCGCGTACAGCACCTATCTCTTCTCGTCGTCCTCGCAAAGAGAGCGAATTTGAACGGTGATAATTCTGCTGCTCAAACAAAGAATAACTATTCATTAAATGGAGAAACACCATGACCGATAATTTGCATCAAATGTTAATTAAAAATTGGAAAATTAGCAAAAATGCCGCTGGGATTTTAGCCCCAAGACCCGAACTTGTAGAACGGTTAGCTGAGGCTAAATCCCTTCCTCCTGTCTCCATTGTTCCGGGCATTCCCCCTCGAACGGTAGAGTATTTGATGGATGACTTGCCTTACATTTGTATGGAGGCAGGAAAGTTGAAGTATTATCGCGATTGGCCAGAAGGAATCGACCCACTTTTTTGGGAAATTGATATTAACGGAGAAGTAGCTGTTTTTGTCATAAATGGCGAATATATAGTCAATCGCTTGGTGGATGCTGCTGAAAACATTATGGCTTTATTAAATCACGAATTAGAGCTACAAAAGGCTTGAAGCTTTAGTTAGTTGCCGCTCAAAATGACAAATTTATTCGTGATTGATGGCTAATCAAAATTGAACGAGAGGTAAAACATGGATATCGAAGCAAAGAATTCGGAAAAAATCCGCTATGACGCAGAAGCTTTTGTAAATGCGATCGCGCAAATGACTGACGCTAAAGAGTCAGATATTCGCATAAAATACGGAGCAAGCGGTCGTATAGTTTACGGTCAAACCTCTGACAAAAAATTTCGAGAAGAATTAGACGAACCTAAGTTAACAGCAATGGTAGACGCTATGCAGCAACCTACCAATGCAAGCCTCAGCGATTACGGCAAGAGTAAGCCTGTCATAGAAATAACCGTCAAAAACGAGACAGTATTTCGTCAGGAAAAAGATGGTGCGGTTACTGTTAACCAGGTGCAATTAGAAAGAGATGCTCACCTTGCTGCTGTAGAAGCGTCTCCGAAACTACAGCAGAAACAAGCAACCCCGCCAGCTAACAAACTTAAATTTTCGGATTTAAAAAAAGAAGCAAAGGCTGCTGGACTGACCTTAGAACGCCACAGAACTAGCGGATATTGCGTTTATGTAGCTGACACTCGGAACCTTGCCCATGAGGGCGATCGCCTTAAAAAGTTAACCGATGTACAAACCTTTATCGAGCAACATCGTGAAAAACAAAATAGTGCTGCATCTGCTTTAGAAGAGTCAGAAGCTACCATTGCACAATCCGATACCGTTGAACCTCAACCTACTTCAGAGGTGCAACCCTCAGAATTTGAATCTACCAATGTGCAGTCAAAAGTTGTCACCGATTCGGAGGTAGCTGCATCAGAAATTTCTGTTCAAGAATTACAACCGGAAATCATTAGTCAGCCGGAAGTTAATGAGTCAGAAATTCCCCTTCAAAATTCAGAAGTTATTGAGTCACGATCGATAGATGTCAGTGAAACCGAACTAAGTCAATTAGAAGCTAGTTTCGCGCAACCAGATGTATCTCTAATCGATTTGGAAACATCTGAACTTTCGCGATCGCAGTTAATTGAGACAGGCGATACCCAGTACATCAATAGCGATGTTGATATTGCATCCGAACAGCTAACGGAGGTAGAAGCTACACCTGTAGAAAGCAACCCACTAATCAATGGTGAAGCTAATAATGTCCAACTTCAATCTCTAATAGAGCAGATTAAAACAGAGGTAAATTTAACACCGACGAATTTACCCGTACCCGAAACAAATGAGCAAATTCGCACTTATTTGGAAGTAGAGGGAGATTTCTGGAAAGACTCTGGAATAGATATTGGAGTACAAAAAGGTGAAACAGCAGCAAATTTTGCGGCTGCGCTTCAGGATTTGGGAATAGAAACAGATGAAGCCTACCGCACAACACTACAATCAGCCAATTTAGAGTGGGATAAATCTTACGAAGAAGATTTGGCTGAAAATTCAACTCTTGGATTTCAAGAAATTGAGTCTGGTGCTGCTAATAATACCCTGTCTAACGTTCTGGAAAAATTACAAGTTCCATCTGTATTCGCTTGTGCAGCAAGACAAATGGAAGCACTACCGCCAGACAACGTGCGGGCTGTCTTAACCGACTGGGTGGGTGCAGTTAGCCAAGATGTTTTTGAAAAAGTTAATGAAACTGTAACTCTTACTAAAGCCTTTAGCGATCGCTTGAGCGAACAATTCAAAGATGGTGCAGATAAAGCTAAAAGTTTTGGCGAGATCTTGAGCGAACACTTCAAAAATTTCCAATCAAAATCTCTCGACTTCAAAGAAAACACCGACTCTTTTGGACAAAAAACTGCCGAACAGTTACAGACAATTAAAACTTGGAGAGCAGAGCAATCCGTAGCTGAAACAGCCTTGAGAGTCTACAAGCACCATCACGAACGAATGCTTAAAGATTCAACTTACCGCCAACAGCACCAAGGAGAATTTAACACATTTAAAGGCCAGAAGTACACTATTACTCAAAAAGGGCGCAATTTCTATGAGCTATCTTCCACTGATACAAAACAAACTTTAATGCAGTTTAAGGAGAAGCCCTGGCGACTGGAGGTAAACCAACAGACAAATAACTTACAACCTGAAGATTATCGAGAATTTTCAGTAATTAAGGAAAAACTAAATCGCCTTGGTTTAGGTGAGGTGCAAGGTATAGGTCAAAAGCACTATGGAGGAATGCAACCGACAGCGAAAGAAAGCAAGCACAAACGCTCGCAAGAAGGGATAGCGTTGAGTTAATTTTTCATTAGTTGTGAGGAGTGATGTAGGTAATTTTTAGCAATTAACAAGTGGAGATGAAAGAAGAAAATGCGCTCAAATTAATATCGGCACTAGCTGATTACTTTTATGCCGGAAATAGTTTCGGTTCTATTACCGAAGCGAGAAAATATGCCGAACAAATTGGAGCAGAAAAAATTGAATCCGGGACAGTCCAAGCTAAATATTTGGATGAAATAATAGAATCCGCTTTGATGAGAACAGCAACTCGCATAGTATCCGATACCACCGACGATCTCGAAGCTTTCGATCGCCTAGTCGATTTATACCAGCGCCAGCCAAGTTTAAACGTCAAAACTAGCACCTCAGTTGCTCAACAAGCCTACAGCACTCCTATCCCGATCGCCTATTTAGCAGCAACTTTAGCAGGGATTGATAAAACCAAAACAGTTTATGAACCAACAGGAGGACATGGAAGTTTACTAATCAAAGCTTCAAAAAATCTCGTACAAGTTAACGAACTCAATCGCGCTCGCGCTAATGATTTAATAGCACAAGGTTTTTCTGTTACTCAAAATGATGCCACTACTTACACGCCAACCGATAAATTTGATGTGGTAATTTTGAACCCTCCCTTCGGCACTATTCAGGATGAAAATGGAAAAACCAAAACATTTTTAATAGAGGCAGGCGCAGCCGGAAAACCTGGACAAACTTGGCCAACTACTCAACTAGATTATGTAATTGCTTTGCGTTCCTTAACCGCCATGAAAGCTGATGGTAAGGCGGTACTGATATTAGGTGGTAAGTTAGGGCAGAATGAAAAAACGCGATCCAACAGGTATAACACCCAAATGAGTAGAGCGTTTTATCAAACTCTCTACAGCAATTACAACGTAACTAAACATCTCTCCATTGACGGTAATTTGTATCGCAAGCAGGGCGCAGGGTTTCCCATAGATTTGATAGTTATCGACGGAATTGGTAAATCAAACCGTCAACTTCCAGCCAGCGATACTCCTAAAGTTTATACCTCTTTTGAACAATTAAAGGAACTATTCAATGAGTCAGTTATTGAACCAATTGATCGATCCCAACAACCCACTAATTTGGTCGCCGACACCGCTAGAAGGAGTCAATACCCAGATAGAAATTTGGGGGGCAGTTCAAGCGAAAACACCCTCGATCGAGAATCGAATAGCTTATCTGGAACTACTGAAACTTCGGGTGTGCGGATTGATAGTTCGGGAACTGATGATAACAGAGGAAACGGAAGTTTACCAAAGGATGCAAACAGCATTGGATACGAAATTTCCCAACTTGATTCCCCATTATTTCAGGAACAAGGAAAGCCCACAGACAGCTTTTTCATGGGCGCATCTGATCACACTGGACAACGATTACCTGTGGGAAATGATGAATTTGCAAGCGAAAATGGAGTTTCCCGCAACGGCAGTTATTTCTCAACAGAAACTACAGGAAAATATCCTGGCGCTGGATTTGTGGAATTGGCTAACACTGGTGACGGATTACGCTTTTTAAACAGAAGTGAAGGAGATAAAACAATGGCAGACGAACTTCAAAATGATTTACAAACTCAACAAGAAACACCTTTACAAGTAGCTTACAGCCCAGCGAGCGGTGGGCTAAGTCTTAATACTTTAGTTCCTACTAACTTAAGCAATGCCACGCAACGAGCGCTATCGCGGTTAACTCAAAAAGTCCGTCCGCAAGTTGAAAGATTCTATGAATTAAGAGGAATTCCCATACCTGAAACATTGGAAGCTAGAGACATAATTGATACCTTTGTAATGGAACAGCTTGATATTCCCAACAAAGAAACTTTGTACTCTAGATTTAGTGCGGAACAAATAGACGCAGGAGCCTTATTTATTAACACTATTTTAGAGGAAAAAACTTTTATTCAAGGCGACCAAACTGGCATAGGTAAAGGGAGAAACGCAGCTTTAGCAATAGATTGGGCAATTAAACACGGGATGACTCCTATATTTATTACCCAGTCCCCAGAACTTCATTCAGCAATGATGACCGACTTGGCTGATATTGGGCGAGGAAATCTCAGACCATTCCCTACTACAGGTGAAAGGATAGATACTCCCAATAATGGAGTAATTCGGCTCTCTGATGCCAACCAAAAACAGTTGATGGAGCAATTTAATCGTCAGAGGAATTTAGGCAATCAATATGATTTTATTGTCACCACATATTCTCAACTTCAAAATGTGAGAGGAAAGGAAACACCCAGACATGAATTTTTGAGAAGTCTAGCACCAAACGCTCTAATTATTATGGATGAATGCCATAACGCAGTAGGGTCGAGAAATCCGCAAACCCAAAGCAGTCGCGCTCGGTTTTCTAGAGAATTATTAGATACCAGTCGCGGGGGTTTGCTATTAAGTGCTACCTCAATGAAAGATGCCAATTACAGTTTATATGCCAAAACAGATATGTTATTAGCTGTTGATGGAAATGTCGCCGCTTTAGATGCTTTGGCTGCTAGGGGAGGCGTTCCAATGATGCAAATGGTTTCTGTTGGTCTGGCTTCTTCCGGTCAATATATTAGAAGAGAACGCAGTTATGAAGGTGTAGAAGTAGGAGTTACCGTAGCAGAAATTGATTTAAGTACGCTCGATCGAATTTATTCAGTAATGGCTGATATTGTCAGATTTGATGATATTAAACAAGAGGGAATCAAAGCACAAGATAAGGCATTGAAAGCAGAAGCCAAAGCAGTTCTTAACGATGATTCTGTAGGAATGGCAGGGGCAGATAGTTCTAATTTTACAGCTATTATGCACAATCTCAGCAGTCAATTACTATTAGCTGCTAAAGCTGAAACTAGCGTCCAGTGGGCAGTTAAGCAAAGAGAGTTAGGCAAAAAGCCCGTGCTATCACTCTACAATACGATGGGTAGTGCGATCGATCGCTATGTAGAAGAAAGGGGATTAAAACCGGGAGATGTAATAGACATCAGCTTTGGTGATTTGCTGAAGCATTATGCAGAAAGATCCCGTGAAATTAGAATTAGAGATGCTTTTGGCGACCAAAAAAAGCGGCGTTTGACAGATGAAGAGATTGGTGCAGAAGGAGTGCTAGTTTGGGATGAAATAATGTCACAAATAGACAATATTGATTTTTCCAGTTTACCTGTTTCGCCCATAGATTATATAAGTCACCGTTTGGAACAGTACGGAATTAGAACAAGTGAAGTAACCGGACGTTCCTCTCAAATTGATTATAGTGAAAATCCGCCCACTTACGAAGTGCGATCGCCACGCGAATCATCCGCCCAAGGTAGAAAAGAAGCTGTAGACCGATTTAATAGCGGTCAAATTGACGCAATTATTCTCAACAGTGCTGGTTCTACAGGCATATCCTTACACGCCTCTGAAAAGTTCTCAGACAAGTCCACCCGCGTTATGGGAATTTTGCAAGCCGATCCCAAAATCACAGGCTTCATGCAAATGCTAGGGCGCATTCACCGCACCGGACAGGTAGCGCTACCCGAATTTGAATTTATCTCAACCAGCGCCCCCGCCGAAGTTCGTCCCACAGCTGTACTGCTGAAAAAATTAGCAGCATTAAACGCCAATACAACAGCAACCAGACAATCTGCTTTCAGCTTAGATAATACAGTTGATTTTCTGAATGAATACGGCGACCAAATTGTAGCTGAAATCCTTTCGGAAAACCCTCGTATTAACGAAAAATTAGATTATCCTTTGGACTATGACGCTGATAATTACGAACCGGGAGATGATGCTAGAAGGGTGACAGGTCGAGCTATTCTTCTGTCTATTGAAGAACAAAAATGGTTTCTCGATACGCTAACGGAAAGGTACAGTGAATTAGTGGCGCAGATGGAAGCGATGGGGGAATCAACTTTAGAAGCCAAATCCGTCGATTTAGACGCTCGAACTCTGGCGAGAATGGAAGTAAAACCAGCCGATGTACCGGGTGACTCGCCTTTTACCGAAGCAGTTTATTTAGAAGTAATTGATGCCAAAACTCCTGTCAAACCTTACACTCAAGTTCAATGCGTAAATCAAGTTCGTTCCGCCTTAGAGTTAGAACCAATTGTAGAGATAAACGAGCATGATTTTTATGGAGTATGTAAGCAAGGAGAAGAAACCGCAACTAATACTAAATCCGAGTTAAAAGCAGCGTTAGAAGAATACAGAACACTTGCTACTAAGAATAAATCAGAGAAACGAGTCGAAAAAATTAATTCAGCACTTGATAACAATTACTCACATATTGCCAAAGTGCTAGATACAATGCCAGTTGGTCAAACAGTGCGTGTTTTAACAGGACAAAATATATTTTATGGTGTAGTAACTAAAATTTGGCAAACTGACAGGGGAGCCGATGAAATTGAAGGTAGAATATCTAACCCAGCAGCACCTTCTAATTGGAAGGTTAAATTTGCGATCGCAGACACCGCACGAGAGCTTTCTATCCCCATGTCCAAGATTAATCAAAGTAGTGAAGGTAGTATTTGGGTAGAACCTGCTGAAACTGACTCTTTCAAGGTTAATATTTACGAATTATTCGACCAACGTCAATCAAAATCTCGCGAACAGAGACAAATATTTACAGGTAATATTCTCCGCGCCTACTCCATGTTTAACGGTAGCGGTAGAGTTATCAATTTTACCGACAATAGAGGTAATGTGCGTCAAGGAATATTAATGCCCAAAGGTTTTGATATCCAAAAATCACTGGAAGCAGAACCAGTAAAAATGCCGACTATTTCTGATGTCAAACGCTTTATTACAACGGAAACTAATTACTTGGGTCATGTAAAAACAGAAGATGGAATTTTGAAGATTCAAGCTCGTGGAAATCAACAAGGATATATGTTGAGCGCTCCTATTTCCAAAGCAGCGGGTGGTGAATATTACTTAGATGAAAATTTGATCGAAGCTTGCGGTGCTGAATTCACTTCTATCGGTGATGTAATGCGGGTGATGGTTCCAGAAGAACGAATCGATCGAGTTTTGGATTATTTAATGGTTGAACAGCAACACGCCCTATGTGCTTTTGAGCAAAGGGAAGAAGCTCGGAAAATGTTAGGAATAGAATTACCGACGATGGAAGCACTAGAAGCAGGAACTTTTGGTTCTAGTGGTGAATTTGTGCCTTATGTGGATGAAACGAATTACGAGCAAACTAAGCTGGATTTAGAAAAATTATTTACTATATCTGAACCGGAAACAGAATTAAGTTTGGCACAATTAGAGCAGCCTGTAGAGCCGGAAAATAAACCAGACTCAAATACTTTTAATTTGCCAAATCAGGGTGCAGAGACGATAAATTCCGCTTCGGAAACTCCCCAGAATAATCCCACTAGCGAAACTAACACTGAGCCATCATCTAAACAGCTATCAAAACCACAAACTGAAGAAAAATCTAAACAAATTGTGCGGCAGACTAAGGAGTTTGTCAGGAATGCAACTAACCCTTATATTCGCGCCAAACTTGAAGGATTAGCAGTCTCTTCTATTGGTTTTGGTACGGAATTATTTGATACCAATCAGACTGCGAAGCTGATAAAAATTTTTGAACAGCACGCAGACTATCGGCAGAATTTTAACAGTAGAACTGCTCTTGAGGGGAACCTTACCAACGCCGTACTCGATATGCACGCTAGCTGGATGAGTAACAAAACAGCCCGCCAGGTCGTTTTGGGACTTATCGAACAAGTTGAACTGGCGCAAGTAGCTTATGAAAAAGAATTGTACAAAGATGATGCTTTGTATGGGACGTCGTTTTGGTCGATGATTCAAGCGATGTCAAAGGCTGATTCTGTTGTTGATGAACCCACAGCAGACGCGAGTTTAGATGCGCGTTTGCAAGCTTTACCGCCAGAGGAAGTAGAAGTTTTACTAGAAACTTTACTGGCGAACAAACTAACAACTACCACCGTACAACAATTACATCAAACTGCGCCTGATGCTGCCAAACTGTTATTTGAAAATGCAGCAGTTGAAGCTATTACTTCCCGACACCTTGCTACCAAATCGGAAAGCTACATGATTTTAACCAGCGATGACACAACTCATCAACAGCTAATTAACGGTTTATATGATGCGTACTTGACTCATCTTAATTTAAAGTCACTTAGCCAAGAATTTGTAGATTCGCCTGTCACAGGAACTAACTTAGGTAGTTCTTCTACATCCCCAGAAACAATTTCTCCCCAAATTACTATTGCTTCTGCACCACAACAAAAAGAAGCTGGAGCTAAAAAAGTGGCAACTTTACTGCATAAATCTGGTTTAGCAACAGAAATTATGAAAGGAGATGATTTTCACCTCAAAGTAGAAAACGAGCCATACATTCCGCTGGTAATTGAAAGGTATGGGAATGAACTTTACTTAACTCACTATTTGGAGCAGGGCGGCGATACTTTTATTGATAGCGAAATGGTGTACCGGATTGGTGGAGATGGTTCGCTTAAGTTGAAAGAAGTGGCAACCCAAAATCCGTTTACAGGGGGAGAGGCGCGTTCGCACGATCGCGGATTTGCTCAAATGTTTTCCAGCAATCTGCTCGCACAAGGGTTTGCAGAAGCTACCGCTAAAGTATGGACATCTGTTGTAGCCGATCGAGCCGATATTTCTTTGAGTACCGAGAATGAATTTAATGAGCAAAAGCCAGATGTAATAGCTACACAACTCGAAAAAATTAATGGCTATGAGCTTAGTCAACATAAACACGAACTATTAGATTTAGAATCCAAATGTGAAGATAATAAAATTGTTGATATTGTACAACAAACATCGGAAACAGAATTAATTTCTCCTGATGATTTGAACTTGACAAATAAAGAAGCGATCGCACCAACTCAATCACCCGACTCTGAGAATAAGCCAACCTCAGCGCTTTCCGATGATATTACCATCCCAACTCAGCCAATAGATAACGAACAGAAGCACTTTCCCTCTTTGAATCAGTTGCGTTTGTGGTATGCACAAGCACGAGATTTAGGTCGCGATCCTTCCTATTTAGAACAAATAAAAGCTTTAGGAGAGCAGATGAAAGCTAGTTCAAAAGAAGCCGTACAATATCCAGATCGATCGGTTTCTAATTTTCCAATAAGTCCAGAAACTCAAACGGCGATGCAAGCAGATTTTGATGCTTACCGCCAACAAACTGATTATATTTTTCAGGCTACCCACACGATTTTACAAAAGTTAGGTAAAAAGCAAGGTGCTGCCAAAGTTTTTGAAGGTAAATATTATCGCTTGTCAGCTACTAATGATACAACTAAAGTGGTTGAGAAATCCAGGGGTGAAATCCTGATTGCGGACAAAAATCAAGTGATTTTAACAAAGGTTAACTCAACCGATCGCCAAAAATTTTCTAGGCTTTGTGTAGAATTAACAAAAAATAGTACCCGCGATCGAGGTCAGGAAAGATGACAAATGTTTATCCACAGTTTACCGATGAATTTTCACTACCTTTACCTGGAAATTATGTACCTCATTACATTAAGGTTTTGTTGGATGGTCAAGAAGCTTTTGAAATTGAAGATGGATCACTTTATCCCCATCCTACTTGGAATGGAGATATTACAGCCGAACCAGAACTGTTAGAAATTCATTGGGATGACCAATTAGTTTATGCTCAAAACGCACATCAAATATTAATTAATCGTTTGTTCCTAGTCATCGGTGATATTCCTCCTTTACAGTGGCTACAAGAAAATTACTCTTCAGATTCAAATGAACAACAATTATGAGATAGAAAAAACCAAAGCGTTAGACTGGCTCTCTTCTCAAGGGCTACCAGTTTTACCTGTTGCTCCGGCGCAAGACCGTTATCGGTATCCTAAAATTGATACTGCCATAAAAGATAAAAAGGGAACTAATATTTCCTGTGAGTGGGTAGATGGGAAGCTGGTTCCAGAAAGATTATATAAGGGTAAAAATCCCAGCTATTTAGACAAAAATGGCCACCCTCATATAGCCAAACACTCATATTATCAAACTCGGCTTCCTAGTGCTAAAGAACATCAAGAATGGTTTGCTAATCCTCTTAATGGAATTATGACGATGGGAGGTTGGGGAAATATCGCTTGGATTGATATAGATGTGAAGCAATTCTCAAGCCAAACAGAATGCGATCGCACAGTAGAAGACTGGTTGAACAAATTCCCAATTCTGAAGGAAACTTTTACCGAACGCACTCACTCAGGCGGTTGGCGATTTGCTGTTAAAGTAAACCAAGAACCGACTTTTACTAATTTTGCTTTAGAAGCTCGAGGTAAGCACGTTGGTGAAATTTTGTGGAAGGGGAGAGTAACAGTTTTAGCTCCTACAATTGGGCCATCTGGCAACGCCTACGTTAATATTCAGCGTACCTGTCCAGTTGAGGTGGAAAACGTAGAAGCGATTGGTTTATATACTACTACTAAAGAGCGATCGCAAAACTATAACGGTCGCATATTACCACAATCTCTATCACCCTTACCCACTGTTTCTGGAGTGGGGACAGTTCATTTAGCTGATTTAGTGACAGACAAAGTTCGATCGATTTTAGATGGAGCTAATCCTTATAACGATCGCTCTGCTTCCTTAACAACTGCTGCTCGCGAACTTTACGGTTGGTCGAATTGGACATCAGCTAACAGGATTCCCTGCGTAGGAAGACCGGAAGAATTAATTGAAAGAGCAGGAATAGCTTTAGGGATAGATAGCGATCGCATTTCTCGAATTATTAAGTCAATCAATCCAGCTTCTTGCCAACCAGCCGCAGCTTATTATGGAGAAAGTAGCTGCTGGAAAAAAGTCAGACGAATTTCGGGTGAACTTTATAGAAAACTTTGTCCCGATGCTATTAAAAATGAAATTGCAGGGCAAATCGGTCAAGCTTTTCGTATTACTCATCGTCTGATTGACTCAGTTTATCCCGATTTATCTCAATTTTTATCTCAATCTCAACCTCAAGAAAATACTTCCATACCGCATAGTTCGCTCAATAGTTTAAGAGCTTGGTATAAAGTATGCCATCATCTAGAACGACCGGAGTCTCATCTTGAGGCTATTGCAAATGTAGCTGCAAATTTTAAGGAAACAGGAAATTTACATCCAGGCGTGGTGGAAGAAATGAAGCGGGATTATCAGCAGTATTGGCAGATGGTGCGTTCTTTGGTAGAGAGTTCAAAAGCTATATTAAATCATCTAGGTGAAAAGCAACCTGATGGGAGCTTGACTTTTGTCAGTCCTCGTCAAAATTATTTCCTTCATAGCTGTCATAATTTACTAACTGTAACAGCACGAAATAGGGGAAATATACTTGCTCTTTCTAATGGGAAAATAACTGTATTTAAGTGTGAAAAGAAAGATGCAGAAATATTTAAAATGTTTTTTTTAAAGCTTGAAGATAAAATTATGAAAATTCCCGAAGCAAAAAATATAGAGAGATAGCGTTATTACACAATTTTTTTGAAACTATCACAAAAACAAGATTTTAAATTAGGAGATTATTGCCATGAGTTCTAGTTATTCAGACCAGTCTGCTTTGTTAGAGAAGGTATTGGAGGGGAAATCAGAAGATTTCAAGCGCCAGGTTTGGGATTTTGTCAAATCAACGAATTTGCAACCAGACGATCCGGCGATTATTTTTGCGATCGCATTCGGAAATGTAGCCGTTATGGTTGAAGATGTCCCCGCCTCCATAGAAGAAACCTTTAAAGAAGGCTGTCACGAATTACAACGAGCTTTGCATCTAGCAGAACGGATGGTGGTTGAGCGTCAAAAGGCTGCGATCGCATCTGCTGCTGGCGATTTAATTCGCCAAACTGAATCACAACAAGCCAAAAGGCTATTCGATTCAATTATTCCCGCAGTTGGTGTGCTGCTTGGTGTTTTGGGTTTAGGATTTTTCATGGGAATAACAGTGCCTCCTTTTTTGCAGGGCGGTTATACCAAAGAAGTGAAGCTTACGGCTGATGAAGTGGAAGCTTTGCGCTGGGCTAAATCAAATGAAGGCAAGTTTGCCCGTAATTTAATAGATTGGAATCGGGGATACCTGGATAATAAAACTTGCCTGCAAGATGTCAAAAAATTAGGGGTTAAGTTGAACTTTGGAAACAAAGAAGCAGCAGGTGGCTTCTGCGTGATTTGGACTCAGCCACCACAAAAGAGGAGTTTCGTCAACTGAACGCAGGAAATAAAGCTATTTACCGGACAAAAACTTAGATTTCGTGATGGACGATCTACTTTAGCGATCGATTTAAAACTTCTTCTTAGTAAACTGAGCATATCCACTCATTGACATTCGCTCCATTTTCTTAAATGGTCACGAATGGCGCGATCGCATTACCTAGCTGAACTAAGCAACATTAGATTGCTCGTTTGTAGAACCAGTTCTAGCTGCTAGGGTTTGCACTGCCAGTGCTGCTATTTGGGCTACTGCTTCCGATGGAAGAGTTGGCACTATACTCAAAATCCGTTGTAGGGGTTCTTGGGATGGCAGTTCTCCTTTCACAAGGTATGTTTGCAGATCTGCAAGACTCCAACCCTTCAATGCGGCCAACTTTTCTAAATTTCCCGTGTCGGGCCAAGCCAAGCCGGACTCCCAAAAATTAACGCAGGACTTACTCACGCCCAGCTGTTGGCAAAAGCGGCGTTGAGAACAAGAACCTCGTAATTCTTTTATGAAGGCTGCGAGTCGTTCGGCTTTGGTGG
>DATNQN010000097.1 GCA_036703985.1 Leptolyngbyaceae cyanobacterium | reverse complement strand
CCTCCCCTTGGTAAGGGGAGGGTTGGGAGGGGTTTAGTTGTTCGCAATTCATTTAGGATCGCTATATACGTATTTCATAGGCAAAAACTGCAACAATTAGCACAGAAATCACGCGGTTTAATAGTTGATTCTATTAGTAATAACTATTATGATATTTGCCTTGAGACATTATCACCTCAAACCAAGTATAGAAACGCCCGAACACTGTCAACCAATTGCTTCCTTGCAATGGTTTTCCAAAGCAGCCAGTATCGTAGTATTCCTGATTGGTTTGGCAGTGATTTGGGGATGGCAGTTTGATATTGCTTTGTTCAAGAGTGTTTTGCCGGGACTAGTGACAATGAAAGTCAATACGGCAATTTGTTTTATGTTGAGCGGAGTTGCTATTTGGTTTTTACACCGACAGCCAGTGAAAGATTTAAGTAGAAAGAGAAACCGGACGAGTAAAATTAACCGACCTTTGTTTTTATTAAATCGATATTTAAATCATCCGGCAACTGGGTTGGCGATCGCAATTACTTCCCTCGGCTTATTAACCTTAATTCAATATAGCTTCGATTTAGATTTTGGCATCGATCAATTCCTGTTTTCAGACGATCCCAACCCGATTGACACCTATGCCCCTGGTAGAATGGGCTTCAATACTGCCCTTAATTTTTTCCTGCTTGGCTTGGCAATTTTATTATTGACAAAAAAGAGATATTATTTAGCTCAAAGCTTATCATTAATGGTTTTTCTAATAGCCTATTTAGGTTTATTGGGATATTTTTACGGAATTAAATTTTTTTACGGAATTGGCTGTCATACGGCAATGGCACTGCATACGAGCATCAACTTTATTTTGCTGAGTATTAGTCTATTATTTTATTCAGCCAATCAAGGTTTAATGAAGATTGCGATCGGTAATCTGGCAGGCGGTATTATGGTGCGTCGTTTATCTATTCCGGTAATGGTAATTCCCCCATTTTTGGGTTGGGTAATTTTGTCAGGGAAAAGATTGAATTTATATGATGGCGAAGTAGGAATTGCGCTTTTGTGCATATTAAATATTCTCCTCCTCATCGCCTTAATTTGGTGGAATGGCCGAACTTTAGGAGAAATTGATTATCAAGCTTTACACGATATTATGACGGGATTGCCAAACCGAATCAATTTTAACAGGCAGTTATCGGTTGCTTTAGCAAATGCGCGTTATCGCCAAGAAACTTTAGCGGTGATGTTTCTAGATTTAGATCGCTTCAAGAAAATCAACGATACCTTAGGACACGCCGTTGGCGATCGAATGTTACAAGCCGTTGCACGACGACTGACAGACTGCCTCCCCGATACCGTTCCGATCGCGCGCTGGGGTGGAGACGAATTTACGCTCTTATTACCTAATATTCACAACACTCACTACGTAACTGAATTAGCCCAAAAAATTATCGATGCTTTAAAGCCACCTTTTTCGATCGATAATCATTACCTCCATATTACCAGCAGTATAGGGATTGCTGTTTATCCATATGATGGCGAAGATGCCGAGACTTTAATTAAAAATGCAGATGTTTCCTTGTACAGCGTGAAGGTAAAAGGCCGAAACAATTATCAATTTTATAATCCCAATATTAACGAACAATCCTCCGAACTATTATTTTTAGAAAATCGACTTTACCATGCTTGGGAAAGGGGAGAATTTCAAGTTTTTTACCAACCAAAAATCAGTATTATGACCGGAAAAATCACTGGAATGGAGGCTTTGGTTCGTTGGTATTCTCCGGAATTTGGTTTGGTTTCTCCGGTAAAATTTATCCCCATCGCCGAAGAAAACGGACTAATTCTGCCCATTGGTGAATGGGTATTGCGTACTGCTTGCGCTCAAAGTAAAGCTTGGATTCAGGCAGGATTTTCACCGATCGGGATGGCAGTTAATATTTCCGCCCGACAGCTTCAGCAACCAAATTTAGTAGAGATAGTGACCGGAATTTTGACAGAAACAGGACTCCCTGCCAAACTTTTGGAATTGGAAATTACGGAAACTACGGCGATGCAAAATGTGGAGTTTACTAGAAAAATTTTGACCCAGTTAAATCAGATGGGAGTCCAGATCGCGATCGATGATTTTGGTACCGGTTATTCTTCTCTGAATTATCTGAAAAATTTTCCGATCCGCGCGATCAAGATAGACCGCTGTTTTGTTAGAGATTTGACCGTCGATCCTTCGGATATGGCGATCGCATCAGCAATAGTAGCCCTTGGACGAGGACTGAATATGAATGTAGTAGCGGAAGGCGTGGAAACTAAGGAACAACTGGAATGTTTGCGGAAACTCGAATGCCAGGAAATGCAAGGCTACTTCTTTAGCCAACCTTTGTCAAGTCAGGATGCCAGCGCACTTTTGAGTAATTACCAATGTCCGATCGCAAAACGGAACCGATCTTAACGCCAGTGGCTATTGATTAATTTTGGCGGATTTTTCAAGCTTGAGGAAGCTCCAGACCCTCTTAATGGGCAAATCTTCCCTACTTTTATCGTTCTGACGCCCCCTAGTTACTAGTTAGATTAATTAAGTTGCGCTATTATAAAATTAATAGCTCGCAATTATAACTAATAAGTAGCAACTTAAAAATATCTCTTTAGGTTTAAAAAAACATCAAAAGTTGTTGCTAACCTACATCCAGTAGTAAGCTTGTGCCATCTTCTAACGAAGATTAATAATTTGTCTAAATTTATGTCAGTTGTTTTGAAAAATGCTTTAGACGCAGGGCGCAAATATATAAGTACGGGTGCAATTTCTAGTGAAATGCTGCGCCAACCCATCTACCATGCTTGGGAAAGGTCTCATATGCAAGGGGCAAATCCCCATTTATTGCAAGTAGAAAAACTGTCGAGTTTGGATACAGAACGCTTATTAGAAAAAGAAAAGTTTCTGATTGATGCCGCTCGTCCATATTTACGGGTATTATCTCAAGCCGTCGGAAGGGAACGCCATGCTGTAATGTTAAGCGATGGCGATGCGATCGTACTCGATGTAGTCGGTGACGAACAAAGTGTACGCGGCCAAGACAGCGTACCCGGACCCGGTTCCTTACTCACTGAATCGGTAGCAGGTGCTAACGGTATCGGCACCCCTTTGGCAGAAAATAATTATGTGGAAATCGTCGGGCCAGAACACTTCATCGAAGGATTTCATCCTTTTACTTGCCAAGGAATTCCCCTGCGTAATGAAAAAAGCGAAACGATCGGTTGTCTGAGTATTTCAGTACGGCGACCAGAAGTGGGACAAAAACTCAAAGAAATCTTGTTTTGTGCATCTCATGGAATAGAAGCAGAATTACTGCAAGCGCGTTTAGAAGAAGATGTTCGCCGAGTGCTAACATCAACCCCCCATGACTACAAAGCATTAGAAGACCTACGTCAAGACATCGTACAAGCTCACAATAGCGGAAGATTGCGGCTAGAAGCCGTGTCTCGTTTAGTAGCCAAAAACCACTTCGAGTATGCTTTGCAATTAATTCAACAAGCAGAAGAATCAATCCAAATCTTTCGTCGGCGTGCTTGTCTGTGGAGAGATTTAGCATCCTCAGAAATTGGTGCCGACCAAATAATATCGCTGACCGATATTGTTTGTAATTTCATCGATCTCCTTTCTACAGAAGCAAATATCCGTAAGATCGCGACGATCTTATGTTGCCAGGAAGAAGTCAAAATACAAGCCGATCCTCGCTGTTTCGTCAGACAACTTTTTCATTATTTTATAAAAGCATTCGATCTCGCAGGTGTAGGCGGTGCGGTAAAAATAGAAATCGAAAAAATATCTCCGGGTTTATACGGTCAAGTAACTTTAACTCCCATCCCAGCCCTGAATACTGTTGGTCTTTCCCCCGCTTCATTTATGATAAAAAAGCCGCTCGCTAAAAATATTTTATGAAAAACGACAATTTACCAAAAGGGAAGGTACTGATTGCTGATGACGATGAAGACAGCCGAATCATGTTGGCTTTTTTGCTGCAAGATGAGGGATGGCAAATTGCCGAAGCCAGTAATGGTAAAGAAGCTTTAGAAAAAGTGGTGGAGGAAAAACCAAACGTCATCATTTTAGATAACCGAATGCCAGAATTAACGGGTTCGGAAGTTTACCAACAACTCCGAAAGAGGGGAGTTAATATTCCGGTGGTGTTCGTTACCGCCTTCAGCGATTTAGAAGAATTAGCATCATCTTTAGGCATTCGCTATTACTTACGCAAGCCGATAGACTTTATCGAAGTATTAGCGGCCATAGAATCTGCTTGTGCGGAAAATAGAAATTAATTAAATTATCACGGCTATGAACTTTTCGTGCTAAGAAATTTTGGCCTTAATGGGTATTTGGATGAGGAATTGCGTTCCCTCACCAGGAGTAGAAACGCATTCCAGTTTTCCGCCATGTTTCTCTGCGACGATCTGATAGCCGATCGACATTCCCATACCCGTGCCTTTTCCGATCGGTTTAGTGGTAAAGAAGGGGTTGAATATCTGCTTTTGAATATGTTGAGGAATACCGATACCATTATCAGCGATCGCAATTTGCACCCACTCCCCATTTTTGATGATACAGGTGTAGATCGTAATTTGGTAATTACCTCGCGATCGCTTGTGATATTATGCGAATTCGTGAAAAATCAAGGGTTGTCAGCGCGAGTGAGAGCATTGGGGATGTTGGTTAAAATAAAAAAAGAGCGTTAGGCAGTTAACTTAAAATTTAAATTCAGAGCAGTAAATTTAAATAGCGTTATCAATTAATCGCGTTTCCAAATATCAATAGGATCGTTTCGATCGTCGGGTAACCAAGCATAAGGGTCACCAGACACTTCTAATCCGCCGTCTTTAGAAAAAGCAATTCTCACAATATTGGTGCGACCGATATCTAAATAACCGGATGCCCACACTTCAAATCTAGAAGTACCTGTAATAATAATTCTGTAGGCACCCGGGCAAAGAGTCAGGGTTTTTCTGCGATCGAAATTGCGGGGTTGAAATACTTGGTTGCCATCCATCCATACATTAGCCCAATCTTCGCCACGGGCAATGAATTCTACCAAAACGGCTCTGGGATAACTGCTGGGGCAGAATCCTTTCGGGTGGGTTGGGACAACAGGGAAATTCGGGTAGCAATCATCGCGATCGCAATAACTATCTGCCGGATAACACCCATAGCGATCGCAAATCACCCTACCTTGAGCAAAAGAAAAAGCCTGCCAGGAAAGCCAAGCTAAAGTCGCGCTGCTCGCGCTAATCGCTACTAACTTCCCTATATTCGACACATCGATCGTTTTCATCGCTGAGATTTGTAAGCATAGCTGATTTTTCAGACGAGAATTTAACTAACTCTGGTTCCTTTTGACTTAAGATAACCCAACAGCCAATTAGCAGCCGTCGCCCGTCGAGTTTGGCGAGGGCCAAATTCACCTATTTTGTATCCCTTAAAACCCAGCTTTTCCTTCAATAATTGCTTATTTTCCGGGGGAATAGAACGAGTCAGCTTGACCGTAGCAGGGCGACTTTCGATAAAATCAGGAGGTTCTGGATATTCCGATCGCCATTCCTCTGCAACCTCAGCCGTATCCCATCTGCCAGTTGCCTCGTCGTAGCGATAGCCCAAGCAGTGCCAAACTAGCTGGTTTACAGTAGCATCATCAATTTCCTCATTGAGGACAGCCCAAATGGTATCAGTACTAAGAGGTGGCAGTTCAGACATAGAAAACCAGGTTAAATCACAACAAACAGTAAAAATACTGATTAAAACAGCTAAAAAATGTATATCATATTATACAGTTCGATTTCCAATGATTTAAAAAAACGCCAAAATGAATAGAATTAACTTAAATATTGGGTTCGGTTTAGTCATCGCAACGATCGTAGGATTCGTCCCCTTACCAGGATTAACAGTTCAATTAAAAGCCGAAAACTTTAGTGAATTAATTAAACAAAACAATAGTGGTTTAGAAGCCTATCAGAATACCAAGAATAATTTCAGTATTCGCCATCCTGAAAATTGGAGAATAAATGAAGGAGAAGATGGAGTTATGTTCATTTCTCCCAAAGAGAGCGAAGCTGATGATTTTCAAGAAAATATCGGTATAACAGTCCAAAATTTAGCTAACAATCAGGCGGATTTAAACCAAATTGCCGTAGCAAGTTTAGAGCAATTAAAGAAAGTAATTACAGATTTTAGCTTGGTAAGTTCAACGGAAACAACTTTAGAAAATATACCAGCTAAGCAATTTGTGTACACGGGTAAATTTGGAGATTTTGATGTCAAATGGCTACAAGTTATAGCGCTGGAAGGCGATAACTTTTATATAATTACTTATACTGCTAAAGCAAGTAGTTATAACGATTATTTAAATTTGGTAGAAGAAATGGTAAGCTCATTTAAAAAAATCTAACCATATAGCAAATTTGTCAGAAAGCTGTGAATAATAAAAAAATAAAAATTGTCTTGGGTTTGGCGTGCGGTGGTGTAGTAGGAGCTTTCCTGCTGCATTACAGTTTAGCTGCCTTGATGGAGCCAAAAAATTTAAATTCTCAGCAGCAGAACGGACAACAAAAGGCTGCTAAAAATGCAATCTCAGCGAACTGTCCGGAAGCAATGGTTTGGGTTGAAGGCAGTACTTTTCGCATGGGATCGGACGAACACTATCACGAAGAGAAATCAGTAGGAGATGTCAAAGTAGAAGGTTTTTGTATTGATAAATACGAAGTTACTAACGCTCAATTTGCCAAATTTGTCAAAGCAACCGGATATGTCACCGTTGCCGAACGTCCCATCCCTGCCGATCGATTTCCTAACCTTTCCGAAGCACAAAGAGCAGCCGGTTCTGTCGTTTTCGTACCTCCTTCCGACAAAGCGCCGATTCAAGAACTCAGCTGGTGGCGTTGGGTGAAAGGTGCTAACTGGCGGCATCCTGATGGCCCAGATAGCAACATTGAAGGTAAAGACAATCATCCAGTAGTTCATATTTCCTATGAAGATGCTCAAGCTTATGCTAAATGGGCTGGTAAATCACTACCTACAGAAGTGCAATGGGAATTTGCAGCGCGGGGGGGATTAAAAGAAGCGACTTACACTTGGGGAAATCAATACTCCGCCAAAAAAGCAAATACTTGGCAAGGTTTATTTCCCGTGATGAATACCAAAGAAGATGGATATTACGGTACCGCGCCAGTCGGTTCTTTTGAAGCGAATGGCTACGGATTATACGATATGGCAGGTAACGTTTGGGAGTGGACGAAAGATTGGTATCGCATCGGTCATGATGGGAAATCACATAAAGTAAATCCCACGGTTTCCGATGCCAAAGAAAGTTACGATCCGCGAGAACCCGGTGCAGCCAAACACGTTATTAAAGGCGGTTCTTTTTTATGCGCTCCCAATTATTGCAGTCGCTATCGTCCGGCGGCTAGAGAAGCGGAAGCTCCCGATACGGGAACTTCTCACATCGGATTTCGGTTAGTGAAAAATCCGGATGAAAATAAAAAATAACTCCGATCGTAGGGTGTGTTAGCGCCAGCATCACGCACCTTTAAATAAAAGCGGCGCGTGACGGCTAAAATCCCTGAAACAAAAAATACAATGTGGCGATAACGCTGTCACGCACCCTACTGAAGATTTTGTTTACCAACAGCTTCGTTAAGTGAGTAGCCGCCGAATTTTTTTACCACAGATGTCCGCAGATAAACACAGATAAACACAGATATATATTTAGATTTATCGGGATGTAAATCAGAGATTAAAATTTAATTAGGTTGTCGTCTATCTAGATTGTTTGATGGAAAACGAATCACCACTAACAAAAAAAGTCCGCGCCCATGTTTTTGTTTCTGGGGATGTTCAGGGAGTAGGTTATCGTTTAGCTACTTGGGATAAAGCAACCCAGTGGGGTATTGCTGGCTGGGTGGAAGAAATTGCGGATGGACGTGTGGAAGCGGTATTTGAAGGAAGCAAGGAACTGGTAGATGCAATTGTCAGTTGGTGTTATCGGGGAAGTCCGGATGCTGTGGTTAAGGGCGTCACGGTTCAGTATGAGGAACCGGAAGGATTAAAGGAGTTTATTATTAGGCGATCGCGAGAACCTCGGATCGCTCAAAAACGAGACAATCCGAATACTAAAACTGTTAATGTACTTTTATTCGTTCACGGATTGATGATAACTGATACTTCTGTGCCTGAAGGAAGTCAGTACGATCTATTGTGGGAACCGGTGAAGCAACAGTACGATCTTTCGGAAAGAATAGATGAGGTAGTGAGGGTTCGTTGGGGTCAGTATTTAGAAGAAACCACCACACCAAGACTGGATGAAAAAATTAATTTAGCAGAAAAGTTTATTTCCGATCGACTGAATTTCGATCGCCTGCGAGAAAATCCCAGCCCTAATAATGTTGTCCGCAGCGGGATGAACGGAGATCTGACTTTGCAACCTTGGTGGCGATTATTGGTGAATCCTTTGCGAGAAAGCTTATTATTGCGAGGATTTGGTGATGCTGTTTACTATGTGGGAGAAGATGGCAGGATCGCAGTCCAACTGAGCGTTTATCGCCAAGTACTAGAAGCGTTAGAACAATATCGATCGCGTATCGAGCGAGATATCGCCAGGGAAGAACTCAACATCAAAGTGCGATTGCACGCCATCGGTACGAGTTTGGGAACGATGATTATCAATGACTTTTTGCATGGTTTGTTCTCAAACACGGGATACCGGATCAAAGTGCATCCGGAACAAGCTAAAGAACCGAAAATAGTGACTAGTGATGTTTTAGAAGAGGAGAAGCAACAAACAGTTGAGCGTTATCAATTTTGGCGATTGGCTGCTCAAAAAAGACGTTTAGAAGTAGGTTCGATCGTCACGATGGCTTCTCAAATTCCCGTTCTGCTATTGCGTTCTCAGCGAGTAGTCGATGCGTTTGCGAATGGGGAAACTTTGCCGGCTGATGAAATTGGTATTCCGCCAGATACGAAAGAAATTATTTGGAAAATTTTCTACGATATCGATGATGTATTGGCGTTTCCGGTGCGTCCTTTATTTGGCGATTATCCGGGAATTCAGGATATTCAAGTAGATGTGGCGGATGGGTTGAAAACGCACGTGAGTTATTGGCGAAATGAAACGATTCACGAACAAGTAGCCGAACTTTTGAATAGAAGAGTTGTGAGTTAGTTGAAAGATGCAAGAACAATCACTACCATCAGAAAAGATCCGCGTTCGTGTTTTGATTTCCGGTATCGTGCAGGGAGTTGGTTATCGTTACTCTACTTTTAATCAAGCCCGATCGATCGGTATAAATGGTTGGGTACGCAATCTAGACGATGGGCGAGTGGAAGCTGTTTTTGAGGGAAGTCAGGCAGAGGTGGCAGCGATGATTAGCTGGTGCGAGAAAGGTAGTCCCGCTGCGGTGGTTAAAGATGTGGCTGTTGAGTACGAATCGCTAGAAGGCATTGAAGATTTCTCTATCAAAAGGGGTAGTTATTAACAGATTCGGTAACTAAAGTAACGAATATAAGGATGAATCTGGAGAGGAAAGAGCGGGGAAAAAATGAAGTGTTTACGTTAGAGAAGATGAAGTTAATTTAAGAAAGATATCTTCAGGTATTGTTCTTCAAATGATGTGTTCAAAAACGCCACATGATGCCTAAGTCGCTTCAAACTGGAAAATAATATTTTTCTTCCTGGTTTGGTAGGGACGATCGGGGGTGGTAAATGAATAATGTGGAGCATTACTATAAAGTATTAGAGCTAGAACCGGGAGCCTCATTGGAGGAAGTTCATCAAGGCTACAGAGATTTAGCGCTGGTATGGCATCCAGATCGTTTTCCCAATCATCCCCGATTGCAACAGAAAGCTCAGACCAAATTTCAGGAAATTAACGAAGCTCATGATAAGTTGCGATCGTCTTTGCGAATTGCCGTCCCCAAGAGTTGCCCGCCGCCATGTGAAGCGAAACGAACTCAACCACAAAATTCGCGATCGCCCGGACAGCAATTTTACCAACAAGCCCCCAGCAAAGCAAAAGCCGAACCCCATACGCACCACAGTTACCATAGTTGCGATCGCATCCCTTTCGTTAACTTCAATCGTAAAGATATCCAAGCTTGGCTGGATTAATAGACCTCTCCTTTCATGCAACGTCTCTACGGAGTTTGAAAGGAGAGGTCTATTGCTCCATTTTTGTTAAAAAATCGGTTGACGCTTACCAATTCACTTGCTTGGGCGTCACAAATCTTTTCTGTTGTCCGAGAGTTCCCTGCCACAATAGTAAAAGTGACGTGGTAAATGAAGATAGCCGGGGAGAACTCCGATATATTGGATAATTTTTTGAATTTGGTATAAATTTTGAAAGTCCCGATTAGGGATCGTATTATGGCAATCATTTCCTCCAAACAACAGCCCAGCGACTCAGAACCGAAACCGCAGCGGAGTCGGGAGTCAAATAGCGATCGCAAAACCAAAACCAAAACTCCTCCATCTGCTACCAGGTCGGAATTATTACAGCCAACACTGGTAGAAGATGAAAGCGACAAGCTAGAAGAAGGAATCAGACCCCAGCGACTAGCTGATTATATCGGCCAACAAGAACTAAAAACTGTTTTGGAGATTGCCATCCAAGCGGCCAAAGGTCGCGGTGAAACAATGGATCACCTGCTACTATATGGCCCTCCCGGTTTGGGTAAAACTACGATGGCGCTGATTTTGGCAACGGAAATGGGTACTAGTTGCAAAATCACGTCTGCCCCAGCGTTAGAACGTCCTAGAGATATTGTCGGGTTACTGGTGAGTCTCAAGCCGGGAGAAATCTTATTTATTGATGAAATTCATCGCTTGACGCGGATGGCGGAGGAACTTCTCTATTCAGCGATGGAAGATTTTCGGATCGATATTACGATCGGCAAAGGTCAAGCCGCAAAAACTCGCAGTTTACCTTTATCGCCGTTTACCTTAGTAGGGGCGACTACTCGCGTGGGGGCGCTGACTTCTCCGTTGCGCGATCGCTTTGGCTTAATTCAAAGGTTACGCTTTTACGAGCCGGAAGAACTCACCGAAATCGTCTTGCGGACTGCCGAAATCCTGAAAACTCCCATCACTCGCGAAGGAAGCGAAGAAGTTGCCCGTCGTTCTCGCGGTACGCCCCGCATTGCCAACCGCTTGCTCAAACGAGTGCGAGACTACGCTCAGGTTAAGAAATTGGGGGAAATTAATCAAGCGATCGCCGCCAAAGCATTGGAAGCGTTCAATGTTGACCCCCTTGGTTTAGATTGGACAGACCGCACCGTGTTAAAGGCAATGATCGAACATTTTAAAGGTGGGCCAGTAGGCATTGAAACTATTGCATCGGCAACTGGAGAAGATGTTCAAACGATCGAGGAAGTTTACGAACCGTATCTGATGCAAATCGGATTTATGCTGCGGACTCCTCGCGGTCGCATGGTCACCCCAGCTGCTTGGCAACATTTAGGTTATGATAAATGATTTGTCATTGGTCATTAGTCATCAGTCATTAGTCATTGGTTATTTGTTAATAACCTAAGTTGTTAGTTATGAAGTTAGGTATTTTAGAGTCCCCTAAATCCCCCTTTTTAAGGGGGACATTAAAATCCGATACCCCTCTTTTTAAGGGGGGTTAGGGGGGATCGGTTGTAACTAGCAACTTGAGTTAATACTTATCGATCGATTGCAATGTCCGATGCCCGATGCCCAATTCCCCATTCCCTATTCCCCATTTCCAAATTATGATTCGCTGGACTTTGCATTTACTGTGCGTACTGCTATTGGCGGTTTCCACTCTCTTAATTAGTATTTCGCCCGTGATGGCGCAAACGGAAACTCAGCCCAGTATTACCGAAACCGAATCGACATCTACTGCTAATCAACCAGAAAATATCATTAGTAACGAATCGGAACCAACTGCTACCGAATCGGCAAATATCATTAGTAACGAATCGGCAAATGTGATTAGTAATGAACCGGAAGTAACGGTTAGCAAATCAGAAAATCAACCCAGTAACGAGCGAAAAGAGTTAGAAGCTAAGATAAACGAACTGGGACAAAAAGCGATCGATGCTACTGAACAAGGTGAGTTTGCTGATGCGGAAGGTTACTGGACTCAGCTAATAGAATTATTGCCAGATAATCCAGCGCTTTGGAGTAATCGGGGTAATTCTAAGGCCAGTCAAAATAAGTTAGCAGAGGCGATCGCAGATTACGATAAAGCAATGGAACTCGCTCCCACTGCACCCGACCCATATTTAAATCGCGGCATGGTTTTGGAAGCAATGGGAGAATTCGATCGCGCGATTGCCGATTACAATCATCTACTAGAAATCAGCCCTAACGATCCGATGGCTTACAATAATCGGGGCAATGCTTTTGGTAGATTGGGAGATTGGCAAAAAGCGATCGCAGATTTCCAAAAAGCCTTTCAATTAGAGCCTAACTTTGCCTTTGCGCGTGCCAATTACGCCCTCGCTCTTTACGAAACCGGACAAACAGAAGTTGCCATTCGCACCATGCGAAATATCATTCGCAAATATCCCCAATTTCCCGACGTGAGAGCAGCTTTAACCGCCGCACTTTGGGTACAAGGACAACACGGAGAAGCGGAAAGTAACTGGGTAGCAACTGTAGGACTAGATCCCCGTTATAAAGATATTGAATGGGTGAAAAATGTACGTCGTTGGCCTCCTATGATAGTGGCAGCATTGGATAAGTTTCTCCACATTCAATAAACAACTTCCCAAACACATTGTAGAGACGATTCATAAAACGTCTCTACAATCAATGAATGGTACTAGGCTTCCTTTCGCGCAATACGCTATAAAGCTTTCTGATTCGGTTTAATCGGAAGTTCGATCGCAAACTCCGTTCCTTCTCCTAACGTAGAAAGACAACTTATTTTTCCACCGTGTTTTTCCACAACTATCTGATAGCTAATAGATAACCCTAAGCCAGTACCCCTACCTACTGGCTTAGTCGTAAAAAAGGGATCGAAAATTTTACTTTTCACATCTTCTGGGATGCCACACCCATTATCAAAAATCCTAATTTTGACGCGATCGGAACTAGTAATTTCTGTATAAATATGAATTTCCCCTTTTCTTTTTTGCAAGGACAAACTACTGGTCATAAATGACTGTTCTATTCCATCGATCGCATTAGTTAAAATATTCATAAACACTTGATTTAATTGACTTGCATAACAAATAACTTTAGGCAAATTACCATAATTTTTAATCACTTCAATACCGTTGGTCAAATTATCTTTACTTTCATCTCCTTGATAATTTAAACGATACTGCAAAATCAGCAATGTACTATCGATCCCTTCGTGAATATCGACGGGTTTCATGTCAGCTTCATCTAACCGAGAGAAGTTTCGCAAACCAAGCACTATATTGCGGATGCGTTCAGATCCCAATTTCATGGAAGCGAAAGCTTTTTGCAAATCTTCTAACATGAATTCCAAATCTATCTCTTTAGTTAACTCTCTGATTTCTTCGGTGAAAGTAGGATAAGTATTTTGGTACAAATTAATTAATTTTATTAAATTTTTAACGTAGTCTTTGGCAAAATCTACGTTTCCATAGACAAAATTAACTGGATTGTTAATTTCATGAGCAATCCCTGCCACCATCTCACCCAAACTAGACATTTTTTCACTGTGAATAAGCTGAATTTGAGTACGTTGCAATTCATTTAGAGTTTGTTCGAGACGCTCGTTTTTTTCATTCAATTGGTGCGTTCTTTCTGCTACTTTTTGTTCTACGGAAGCATAAAGTAAGGCGTTTTCTAAAGAAATAGCGGCTTGAGCAGAAAGTAATCTTAATATTTTTAACCTTTCTGGAGTGAACGCGCTAACAGCTAAGTTGTTTTCCAAATAAAGAATGCCTATCAGTTGACCTTGGTTAACGATCGGAGTACATAAAAGTGATTTTACTTGCTGTTGTGCAATATAAGGATCTTCAGTAAATTTTCCTTCACGGCTGGCATAATTTAAAACTACATCAGCGCGAGTCCTTTCAACGTAATTAAGGGCTGTTAAGGGCAAATATTTTGTATCTAAAGTATCAATATTTTTCTTTACTAGAAACTCTTCCGGCGTAGCTTCAATTACCATTTTGCTATTAGGTTGATTTAAAATTAAAATACCTTTTTCTGCTCCAGCATTTTCTAGTAAAATTTTCATTAACTTGTCTAGCAATTTATCTAGCACGATTTCCCCAGAAATCGCTTGTGAAGCTTTAATGACAGTATCTAAATCTAAGAAACTAGCGTGATTACCATTAGAGGTATAGGTAGCAGCATTTAAAGTAGCTGTAAATGGAGTGCTTCTGGCTATTCTAGTCAGTAAATGAGAATATTTTGCTTCCAAATCTTTCAGTTTTTGTTTTGCACCCCAAAGTTGATAGTTAGCGTAAGCTTCTGTCATGTGAACTTTGGCATATTTTTCTTTTCCTTGACTTAACCAAAATTTGGCTGCTAGTTCGTTGGCTAAAGCTTGATTGGGAATAAACTCATTTTCTTGAGCGGATCGAATTGCGCGATCGTATAGATCGATCGCCTCTAGATATTTCCCAGCAATGCGAGCCATTTCCGCATCTACTAATAGATAGATATTTAAGAAATTTTCCGGGCAATTGTCTGCCCATATTTTCATCTGCTTTTGATTCTCAACTAGTTGTTGCCAATATTCTTTTTGTACTTCCTCAGAAACTTCTGGATAAAGAGCTAATAAAATTAGTGAATTAGAAAAGTTATATTGGCTAACTGCGTAATTCGTAAACAAATTAGCCATAAATTTTTTAACTTCTAAATTGTGCCTCAATGCTTCGTTGTAATCTCCGGATAAATATAAAATTTGAGATTTAATCAAGTGACAAAAACCTATAGCTGTAAAGCTTTGATGTGCATAACATCTCTCCAAAAAATCCCGTTCGCTAACTTCTTCGTAATCTAAAAATAAATGAGGGTCGTCTTCTAATAATAATTTGATATTTATTTGAATTGAATAAATTAAATCGGCTGCATAAAGGTTTTTTATTTTGCGAGCAAACTTAAAGTAAGATTTAGACTCTATAAAAAGCTGTTCTAAATTTTTTCCTAAATAAAATGAATGACAAAGTTTAGATTCCAGTAGATAAGCAGCAAAAATTAACTCTCCCGATTCCAAACCAGCTTGATGTCCTTCATTGGCAATTCGTTGACCTTCTTTTAAATGCTTAACCCAGTGATTGATACATTCAACGAACAAAAAAGAATTTTTACATTTTTGTTGTAAATTATTTAAGCGATCGCTCAGTTTCAAGCTCAATAAGCCAAATTGATAACAGGATTGATAATCGCCTAACATCGAAGCAATCATTACTCCATAAGTGGAATAACTAAACGGCGACTCAGCCGCATTACCATATTTGAGAGAAAGATTTAATATTTTTACGATAATAAAATTAAACAAATTAAAATCATAAAAATGCAACGGTGCTAGCATAGTTGCTAGTAAATTTAACAAAACCCTTTGGGCAGGGTCTTCCATTTCTTTGGCATCTATTAACGAGGCAATTTCTCGATTTTCCAAATTTTGCTTTACTTGTGCGAATTCTAAATCAATTGCTGTTTGAAAATCATCTTTTGGTAAATCAACTCCTAGTAAACTCACTGCATTTCGACCAGCTTTGACCGCTTCTTGATATTCGCCAACCGTGCAATGCTGTAAAATTAAGATCGTGTATAGTTCGACTTGTTCGTAAACTGAATTAGCTTTTGATAATGCTTGGTAAATAATAGCTTTCGCATCTTCAAAATTGCCGCTTAAATACTCGGCTTCTGCTCTTTCTTTAGAAAGTTCAAAAGCTAACTCATATCCTTCTTTCCAAATATCTCCAACTACCTCCATCCCTACTTTTAAATATTCTCTAGCAGCGGCATAAGCAGTAGCATTTTTGGCTTTTTTACCAGCTTCGAGGTTTAATTTAGCTAATTCAAATTTTTCTGACTTTTTGCCTATTAATTTTCGGCCAAAATTCAAATGATCTACTAAATCGAAGATTTTTTCTGACCGTTCTTCTGGCGGAATATTTGACAACAACAGTTTTCCGATTTTCAAATGAGTGGCTTTTTTATCTCGTTCGGCGATCGATTGATAAGCTGCTTGTTGCACGCGATCGTGCAGAAATTGATAATGCAGAATTACCAATTCACCATTAACGCTGTTGTCTTCCGTGGTCTGTAAATGGGAATTAGCAAGAATTAAGCCTTCTTGAATAGCTGGCAGAAGTTCGGCAAAAGTTTCTGTATTCGATTTTTCATCTATAATCGCTAGGGTAGTTAAATCAAATTGATTACCTACACAAGCTGCCAAACGAAGCACTTGTTGTGTTGCTTTTGGCAATTTTTGCAACTTTTCTGTCATCAACTCTACTACATTGTCGGTGATGCCGACTGCTTCGATTTCCGCTACATTCCAATGCCATTTTCTAGAAATTAAATCAAAAGATAGTAAGTTTTCTTGGTACAAAGTAGTGATAAATTGATTTATAAAAAATGGATTACCTTCTGTTTTATGAAATACTAAGATTGCCAAATCTCTTACTGCTCTTTCATCGCTTTGTAAAGTATCGGCAATTAAATCGACGATCTGAGGAATTTGCAAAGGATATAAGTTAATATGATTGATAGTCGTGCCTTGAGAAATCAGATTTTCGAGAGTTATCGTTAATGAGTGATGGGAGTCAACTTCATTATCTCGATACGCACCAATTAAAAATAGAGAATGCGTCTTCGTATCCGCCATAATTAACTCGATTAATTTCAGACTAGCAGAGTCAGCCCATTGCAAATCATCCAAAAAGATCGCAAATGGACGATGCAATTGGCTAAATACGCGAATAAAGTTTTGAAAAACTAAATTAAAGCGGTTTTGCGATTCGGTTGGCCCTAATTCGATAAGTGGTGGTTGTGACCCAATAATCAGTTCTATTTCCGGTATTACATCGATGATTAATCGACCGTTGATTCCTAAAGCGGCGCTGATTTTTTGCCGCCAATCTTCTAGTTGGGATTCGCTTTCTGTTAGCAGTTGACCGACTAATTCTTTTAAAGCGTTGATGACGCCACTGTAAGGAACATTGCGTTGAAATTGCTCGAATTTACCTGTAATAAAATAACCGCGTCGCTTGGTAATCGGTTTGTGAATTTCTTGTACTAAGGCTGATTTACCGATACCGGAATAACCCGATACCAACATCATTTCAATTGCGCCTTCGCTAACTCTTTCAAACGCTGTTAATAAAGTATCAATTTCTCTTTTTCTGCCATATAATTTTTGAGGAATTTGAAATTTATCGGCAATATCTTGCTTACCGAGGGAAAATTCCGTTACTTTACCTTGTTGTTTTAATTGCTTGAGGCATTCTTCTAAATCAGCTTTAATTCCCCAGGCACTTTGATATCTGTCTTCGGCATTTTTTGCTAACAGTTTCATGATGATATTTGAAACTGTTTGAGGTATTTCCGGATTGATTTGTTGGGGAGGAATTGGTTGTTTGGCAATGTGACAATAAACGACTTCCATTGCGTCAGTCATTTCAAAAGGTAGCCGATTGGTAATCATTTCATAAAAGGTGGCTCCTAGAGAGTAAAGGTCTGTACGATAATCAAGGGAACGATTCATTCTACCCGTTTGTTCTGGTGACATATAGGGTAGAGTTCCTTCTAAGCAGTTGGGATTTTTGATGGTGGGATTTTCACGGGTTAAGATCGAGGAAATCCCAAAATCAATAATTTTTACTTGTTCGGTTTGGGGGTTAATTACAATATTGAAAGGATTGATGTCTTTGTGGATAATGTTATGCTGATGAATTTGGCCGAGACTATCGGTGATTTGGATGGCGAATCGCAAAAATCGTGCTAAATCAAATTTTTGATTAACTAATAAATTTTTAATTGATTCCCCGCCAAAATCTTCTAAGATAATGACCGGAGTGTTATGATATTTAATCGATTCATAGGCTTTAACAACTCCTGGGATGTTCAAGTTGCGCGTAATTTCATATTCTTGTTTATATCTGGTGAGTTCTTCTTGGGTGGGATATTCTTCTTTCAAAAATTTGAGAATAATTGGTAGCTTATCTTCGTTTCTCAGCCCTCGATAAACGAGAGAATTAGTACTTTCGTAAATGAGGTTAAAAATTTGATATCCTGGAATATTAAGCATAATATATTTGTAAAAATATACAAGTTATGCGTCAAGCTAGGGCTTACTGAATTTTAACGGCACTTTTTTTAAAAGGCCATGAAAAAATCGCGATCGCTAACACCGATCTGAAAATCAGTATAAAAAAAACTAAGTACAAAAGGTGAAAATAAACAGAGCCAGTCACGAAAAGTTAACTTAAGCTTTCATCTTCCTGCCTCTTGCTTACCTACTTAATAATTCCCCAATTCGATCGCAACTTAACTCTTGCACGTTGCTAAAAATTACCTCTGCACCCGCTTGAGTGAGATTGGCAGCATAGCTGTCACGATATTCGGGCATATTAATAAAATGGGGAGGCAAAATTCCCACCCCGATCCAACGACGATTAGGTTGGAGTACCCGCGCCTTTTGGACGGTTAACATATCGGCTACCGTGTCTCCCACGTAGACAACTGGGGTAGAACTATCCAACGATGACAGTTTTTCCAACTGATTCACCGATGCAAATAAACCTGTAGGATCGGGTTTTCCCGGTGCATCTTCCATTGCAATCAGCACTGGGGATTTTAAATTTAGGCGTCCTTCTAAAACATAAGCTGCTTCCGCACGAGGCGCACCGCTAAAAAAACCCCAAGCAATTCCCGCTTCCGTTAAGCTTTTCAGATAATCTGACTCTAATAATAAGGGTTCGCTACAAATATAACCCGTCCAAGTTTGCGGGTCTGTTCCCCGATAGCGAGATTGAAAAAAATCGATTAAAGTTTGGTAATCGAGAGAAATTTGGTTTCTAGCCCGCCCCTGGCTTTCAAAATACCGATATACTAGCTCTTGTGAGGCTTCCCAGTCGTTATTCCAAATTCCTTCTGATTTGAGGTTATCCAGATCGATTTGCGAAGGACGATAAGCATTACCCGTGAAATGCTCGACCGTATCTGCGATCGCTCTCCGATACGACCCCCCCACGTCCCGGATCACGCCGTCAATATCGAACACCACAATGGCAGAGGTTGATTGGTTTGGTAGATTGGGTTCCCGATTCAATTTTTTTACCTTTTTTTCGATCGAATTTAGTTAATAGCCAAAACAATACGCTATCATAGTAAGGTTGTATAGTTTCAATTCGTCTGGGATGAACTCGGAGGTGTATTTGTCGAGGTTCATTTTAAAGGTTCTCTGGCTTGATAAGGATGTAGCGATCGCCGTTGACCAAGTGGTAGGTAAAGGCACCAGTCCTTTAACAAAGTACTTTTTCTGGCCTCGAAACGATGCTTGGGAAGAGTTAAAAAACGAGATGGAAGCCAAGCACTGGATTTCCGAGATCGAGCGTGTCGATCTACTCAATAAAGCTACAGAAGTTATTAACTACTGGCAAGAAGAAGGCAAAAATCGCCCGATGTCTGAAGCTCAAGCTAAATTCCCAGAAGTGGCATTTATAGGTAGCGCCTAAGACCGATCGAAAAGCTGCCATAGCTTAAAAATATCGTCCTTGCTACCACTAGCAAGGATTTTTCATTGACATAGGGCTTCACTGTTTCGATGGTAACTTGATAATAAACTCCGTTCCCTCACCCAATTCGGAA
This sequence comes from Leptolyngbyaceae cyanobacterium, assembly GCA_036703985.1. Classification (GTDB taxonomy): domain Bacteria; phylum Cyanobacteriota; class Cyanobacteriia; order Cyanobacteriales; family Aerosakkonemataceae; genus DATNQN01. The sequence goes on along the minus strand of DATNQN010000097.1, from coordinate 114,897 downwards.
ATAACATCGATTTTTCCCTGATGCTTTTCGACAATTTGATAAGAAATCGATAATCCTAAACCAGTACCTTTCCCCATAGGCTTAGTTGTAAAAAACGGATCGAACAGTTTATTTTTAATCTCAGGCGAAATTCCAGATCCGTTATCGCGAATGGATACGCGAATATGATTACCTTCTACTTTTTTCGTGCTAATAACAATTTTAGGCGATCGGCTACATTTTTCAGTCGCATCAGTATTCTTAACTTGTTCAAAAGCATCGATCGCATTAGCAATAATATTCATAAATACTTGGTTTAGTTGAGCGGGATAACATTCAACCAGAGGTAAATCTCCATATTCTCTCATTACGCCAATACCCCGCTTGAGACGGTTATTGAGAATCAACAAGGTATTTTCAATTCCTTCGTGGATATCTACAGCTTTCATTTCAGCTTCATCCAAACGGGAGAAATTTCTGAGAGATAAGACAATTTGCCGGATACGTTCAGTACCCATTTTCATAGAAGAAACTATTTTAGGTAAATCTTCTTCTAAAAAAGGAAGATCGATTTCTTCTATTTTCTCTTCAATTGCTAAAATCGGACATGGATAGGATTGTTGATATAGATTGACTAACTCAATCAAACCCTCAGTATAAGTTTTCGTATATTCAAGATTGCCGTAAATAAAATTGACGGGATTGTTAATTTCATGAGCGATTCCCGCCACTAACTGTCCCAAACTGGACATTTTTTCACTTTGAATTAATTGAGATTGTGTTTGTTTAAGTTCTTGAAGTGTTTGTTGAAGTTCCTTGGTACGTTCTTCTACTCTTTGTTCCAAAGTTTGACGCGCTAATTCTAGTTCTTGAGTATACGATCCTACCCATTTCACTAATTGATTGATCGAATTAGCTAAAGAACCGACTTCATCATTGCTAAAAACGGGGGCGATCAATTTAAAATTCGATTGCTGAGTAACTCGCAAAGCTACGTGATTTACCCATTCTATAGGACGAGCAATTTGACGGCTGGTATAAAATCCCAATATCGTAGCGAATACCACAGACAACACCATACTCCCAACAATAATTTGTAACCTAATTGCTTCTGCTTCTAAAAGTCTTTCGTCTGCTTGCTTTTTTTGGGAATTAGCTAGTTGTTCGATTAAATTTAAAGTTTCTGATAATCGCTCAAACTTAACACTTAAATTGGTGGCCGTTTTACTTTTAATAAAAGTTAACAACTCCTGTTGAGCAGCCGGGATTTGTTCCGGTTTTAAGTTGGGGGGGTCTAATGCTTGCCACAGCAACTTAACTTGCCGATCGTATGCTTCTGTAGTAGTCTGATAACTGTATAATAAATCGGTTAAACTTTTGTCATTTATTAACAAACCACTGGAATAATTTTCTATAAAGTTTTTCAGGTCGCTTAAAATAGAGTAGACGCGATTGACATCTCGATTAAACTTAGCATTTTCGTAATCAAACCAGATAGATTCTCCTAAAGTAGTAACCAGGCGTTGGGGATGCGATCGCATTTCATTCACGCCATTTTTTAACTCACTTAAAAGTTGTTGTTGACCGTCGGCAATGATTAATTGTTGGTAAGCCTGTTTGCGGTAAAAATCTCCGATCGCTAATCCTATGCTGGTTCCGAAAACTGCGATCGCAATTGCTAAAGAATACCCGTATCTAATCTTTTTCGCAATACTTAAGCGATCGAATGCTGTTTTCAGGGTATTTTTCGGAAAATTTAACGTGTTAGACCGATCGCGATCGAGCGGATTTCCAACAATATTATCTTCTACATTTCCGATCGAAAATCCAGACTCTTGAAATTGCATAACAAACACCTCACTACTACTGATTTTGCTGACAATAAATCCCCTATGTTTGGCATTTTGAAATTTTTCAGAAAAATTATCTGTCTCATATTAATTAAATAAAATTGCCTTGACCGATTGTTTTATAAACTTCACGAATCATATTGTAATCAGAATCATTGGCGCTAACCAAGCGAGAGCCTCGATATTTACCTTCTTCCACAAATAACAAACTTTGCAATAATTTTTCTTGATGTTTGACCATACGTGAATTTATTTCTTTCACCCAATTTGAATCAAGTTTACTGCTGACAACAAATAAATCATTAGGAAGTAATGGCCCTTTAGCGATCGCTGGAAAATCTCGCTTAGATAAACCTTCATCGTGGAGAAATTTTTCATACTTGATAGCCGAGCCTCCCCAGGCATCAACTTCACCTTTTTTCAAAGCAGGCAATCCTTGATTTCCCAACATTAAAACTTGCAAATCTGATTTGGGGTCTAATTTACCATCAATTAAAATTTTTGTAGGCCCCAAGTAACCGCTAGTCGAGCCTACCTTCCACAGCGCTATTTTTTTTCCTTTTAAATCTGCTAACGAGTTAATTTTACTGTTAGCAGAAACACAAATAATCGTATAATAATTAGGTCTGGTAATACCGATCGCGGGAACGGCATTTGTTCTGGCACGTATCACTACATATTCTGATGGCCCCGTCAGTACGAAGTCCAATTGATCTAACTGTAAAGCGGCGGCTGCTGCTATATAACTTTCAACCGGGACAAACTCAACTTTTTTCTCTAATACTTCTTCTAAGGCTGTGCGAAATGCTTCGTAATCGCGCTGCAATTGTGCCAAACTAGAAACTTCTGTCACAGTAAATCTGATTTTATCGGGCAAATTACCTAGAGAAGAATTAGAAGGTTTACCTTGAGGGTAACTGGTTGCTACAGTACAACCTGTTACTAGTAAAAAAGAGTATCCGATCAACTGACGGCGTTTCATAATTTTAGATTAAATATTTTATTATTTAATCTAAAATTATCTGATAACGATTAACGTTAGATTAAGAAGGGGTTACACCTGATTTAAAGAAATTGATGACAGATATTTTTTTAGAAAATCTTAAGATTATGGTGATAAAATCGCAACTACACAGACTCTCCTAAATCGTAAAGGGGGTATTCAACCCGGATTTAGTATTACTAATATTGTGAATAGTAAAAGTGACAATGCTTAAGTGAAGTGGTATCAATACTGCACGGGTTTTGGAATTGTAGGTTGGGTTTCGCTATTGCAAGAACCCAACCTACGAAAACCACAATTTTATGCAAATACCGAGCAGTATTGGAAGTGGTACTAACCATCTCCACCAACTTTATAACCTCGTGGGGTAATCATCCATTCCGCGTGGGTACGAGTGTTGGAGTTGCCAATTAAAACCGTGGTTAGCATATCGATCGACTCTGACAACATTTTAGCCAAAGTAGTCAGAGTAATTTGCTCGGAAGGGCGATAGGCATCTTTTACTAGTGCAACTGGGGTATTCGGGTCGCGATATTGTAAGAAAATCCGTTGCGCGATCGCAATTTGGTCGATACGGGTGCGAGACTTGGGATTATATAAAGCCGTCACGAAATCTGCCATTGCTGCTGCCATTAGCCGCTTTTCAATTACCCCCCAAGGTGTCAGTAAATCGCTTAAACTAATCGCGCAGAAATCGTGCATCAAAGGCGCACCAACGCGAGAAGCAGCCGCTTGCAGTGCCGTGATTCCCGGAAATACTTGAACTGCTGGTGTTTTACCATCCCAACCTCCTGCTTGCAGTTCTTCTAAAACTAAACCAGCCATTGCATATATCCCGCAATCTCCCGAAGAAACCACCGCTACAGTCAATCCCCAATTCGCCAATTCGATCGCTCTTTTTGCCCTTTGTACTTCTTGAGTAATTGGTAAAGCTTCCACAATTTGACCGGGATGTAAAAGAGGAGAAATCAAATCAATATAAAGAGCATAACCGATGACAGCATCAGCTTGAGAAATGGCGGTTTGGGCGGCTGGCGTAATCTGATTTAAAGCTCCTGGCCCAGTGCCGACTAAAAATAATTTTCCGGTACGGCCAATATATTCTTTTTCTGATAATCCAACGGCAATAGTGACGGCTTTCCCTAACTTTTCATCGTTCTCCGTAGCAGGAGTATTTTCTAATTTAAATATCTGCTTGCTAACTAACAAATTTAGATTTTCCGCTGCCGAAATAGCGGCGGCTTCTGCTACGCTGGGAGTGCCAACTTCTGCTTCGACAATTGCCGAAGGAGTCGGTACGTTAACCGTGCGTAATAGATCCGCAGGGAAGGTTTTAAAAAGCCAATTTTTTTCCTTACAAAGTTCCACTAAACCTACTTCATCGGCTTTAATATCGATGGTGGCAACACCTGCGATCGCATCCAGCGCTAAATGATTAGCTCGAAACACTTTTTCTATAGCATTTTCAATCAATTCTTTCGGCGTTCCTCTCTCGCAACCTATCCCAACCCATAACACTCTAGGATGCCATTGCACCTTCGGTAAATCCGAATCTGTGGCAAATTTGCGTTGAGTAAAGCTAATCCAAATTCGGGCTTGAGGAGATACGTTCGTAGTGAGGACTTCAGTCCTCTCGGAAGGACTAAAGTCCTTACTACTAACCTCAGATAAGTTGTTCGTAGTGAGGACTTCAGTCCTCTCTAAAGGACTAAAGTCCTTACTACTAACTTCTGGAAATCCAAAATAAAATGAATGTCCTGGGGGAAGATGAGATTGCCAAAGAGTAGAACCAACTTCTTGTATTACTTGAGCGGTTTCTCCTCTAGCAATTGCCGCCGCTACTTTCGTCCAATTTCCCTCACCTTTTTGCCAACCGAAAGGAATTCCCAAAGTATCGACAGCAGGTAATCCCAATCCGGCAGAAGCACCAGTAATAATTGGTGTAGCATTGAGTTGAAGCGCGATCGCATTTGCCAACCGATCCGCCCCGCCTTGATGTCCGCTACATAAACTAATCGCAAATTTACCAGCTTCATCAACTACAACCACCGCCGGATCGCGAGATTTATCTTCTAACAAAGGCGCGATAAGTCGCACCACCGCACCAGCAGCCAAACAAAAAATAAATCCCCGATATTGATGCCAAATCTTACTCAAATGTTCTTTCAGAGAACCGCTGTAGGTTTGCGTTCCCGCGATTTCCCTTACAGATTCCGGTACCCAGAGAATTGCACCCGTCGCTTGAGTGAGGGGTAACAGGCGTTTGGCGGCGGTGGGAGTAGTCGCGATCGCAGCTAGCGGCTGATATTCGGCAAAAATTAACTTACTCAAAGCAAAACCATCAATTAAATCGAACAACTTAAATAGCTTATCTTTTTTCGCTTTATTGAAATTAAATATCGGTTTCAAACACCAGTTTAATTAATACCAAATCAGGTTTAATTACCGCCGTTATGTTTGGGGGAAAGGGGGAGTAGGAGTGGGAGTCACAGAGGTTTAATACTAATTCCATCGCACAGATGTCTATTTTCCTTATTCTGTTGAGGATTTGTTCGCAAATAATCGCGCACGCGATCGCAAGCATAAGCCAATTCATCTAATGTGAGAATGCGCTCCACATCCCATAAAACGATCGTGCGATCGTCCCCGGCAGAAGCGATCGATTTCCCATCAGGGCTAAACCTCACCTTCCAAACATTCCCCTCATGTCCGGTTAGAGTCATGATTTCCGTGCCGTCAGTTTTCCAGAGTTTGACTTCACCATTTGAGCCTCCCCCCACTAGCATTTGACCGTCTGGACTGAAATCAACCCCCATGATACCTCTCATATTTCCCTTGATAGTTTTGAGCAACACCCCATCATTCGTCCAGAGTTTCATCGTGTCATCCCGGCTGGCAGTTGCCAAGGTGCTACCGTCTGGACTGATGGCAACTTCCCAAATCGGGGTCAGATGAGCCTCTAGAGTCTTGGAAAACCGACCGTCAACACTCCACAACCGAGCCGTGCCGTCGCTACTGGTTGAAACCAGCCTTTGTCCGTCAGGGGTAAAATCCACGTCGTAAACCCTAGCTCGATGTCCGGTAAAAGTTCTCAAGCTCGTGCCGTCTTTGTTCCACAATTTCACGGTTTTATCGTCGCTCGCAGAAGCAAGTAGCCGACCGTCTGGGCTGGCAGCGAGATCCCAAACTGCCCCGCCATGCCCGGTCATGCTTTTCAGCAGCGTTCCGTCAAACTGCCAGAATTTAATCGTTTTATCTCCACTGGCAGAAGCGAGTATCGATGCGATCGCGTCTTTGCCCTGGCTGCTCCCAGAGAGGAAAGTAGCAGCGTAAACCCCAGCCTTGCCAGAGGGAAAAGACTTCAGCAACGTACCGTCTCGCGCCCACAGTTTGAAGCTACCATCCGAACTGGCAGAGGTAAGCATCTTACCGTCCGGGCTGAAATCCACATCCCAAATCGTGCCGTTATGTCCGTAAAGCACTTTCGAGAAAGGAGTTGTCGAGTTCCAGAGTCGGGCGGTATTGTCGTCGCTGGCGGAGACAACGATTTGCGTGTTTGGCATAAAGGTAATGCCGCGAATGCCAGATTGATGTCCTTTGAGGACTTTCAAAAGCGTCCCGTCTGGCTTCCACAGGTTGATGGTTTGGTCGGCGCTGGCGGAAGCAATCACATCGCCTGCCGTGCTGACAGCAACTTCAAAAACTTCCGAACCGTGACCGCTTAACGTTCTCAGCAGCGTGCCGTCAGGTTGCCAGATTTTCACCGTGTTGTCAGCGCTGGCAGAAACGATCGCGGGATGTTTCGCACCGTCTTGGTCTGCCAGTAATGCGAACTTAACATCCCAAACCACCGCGCCGTGTCCTTCCAGAGTTCTGACTGGCTTGCCGTCCTTCGTCCACAGCTTAACCGTACCGTCCATACTCCCAGAAGCGATCGTATTGCCATCCGGACTGAAGGCAACGCCCCATACTCCACCGTGATGTCCGCTCAGGGTTTCGAGCAGTTTACCATCCAGGTTCCACAGGCGAATCGTGCTGTCGTCACTGGCAGAGGCGATCCGCTGATTGTCGGGACTGACGGCAATCGCCCAGATCGCTTCGTTGTGTGCTTGAAAGGTTTTGAGCAGTTGGCCTTCCCGACTCCACAGATAAATTTTGCCGTCCACGCTGGATGTAACGAGGCGCTGGTTATCGGGAGTAAAGCGGAGGGCGTAGACGCTGCTAAGGGCTGCTGAGAGTGTATGTAGCAAGGTGCCATCGGGTTTCCAAAGCTTCACCGCCCGATCGCCGCCGCCAGTGGCGATTAGCTGCCCGTCTGGGCTGACATCAACGCCCAAAATCGGGCTGGAATGCCCCACCAGGCGATCGAATTCTGCCGTTCCGTAGATGGCTTTTTGTAGCACTTGTCGAACTTGCGATTGCAACTGAGGGTCAGCATCACCGAGACTGTCAAGCCTGCGTCTGGCTTTGATGGCGGTTACGAGGGAGTCTAATCGCTGTTGGGAGGCAAATTGTCCCGTGGAGGAAGCGATCAGAGCCTGGATTTCGCTGTGTGCGGCGTAGTGATATTGCCAGAGGGCGAGAATGGTGGATGCGATCGCGAGTATCAGCGCTGCGCTGAGGGCTCCGACAAACTGCCGCAGTTGCTTTGCTGTCTTCTGCTCTAAAACTAAGCGCTTGCGTTCCTCTGCCAGTCGCGCGGCATTTTCTTTGGCGCGTTCTGCTTCTAGAACCAGTTGAACTTCTTGGCGATCGTACTCTTGACTGGCTGCTAAAAATTGATAATCTACATCGCTCAAACTTTTTCCCTGCGCCCAATTTTGGGCATCTTTCAAAGCTTGTCCGCGCAGTAAACGGGATTTATCTTCTTTGTTGGCAGCTACCCACGCATCGAAGTTTTGCGAATAAGGACGGAGAAAGTCTAATTGTTTTTTTACCCAGTTTAAGTCGAATATTTCTTGATAGATTTGGTTTTTTGCAAACAATAAATTTTGTTTCTTTTCAACTAATCCACTTAAAATTAATTCCATTTGTTCGCGGCTGTCATCGCTATAAACCAACATTTCTTGCAAGATTTGCTGATAAATACCTAGCAATCGTCCGGCACGTTGTTCGTTAAAAAGTAAGCGATCGCGAATGGTCTTCAAATGCTCCGGTTCGTCTTGAATTTCCCAATTATCTAAAATGTAGGTTTGCACGAGATAATCTACGAAACTCACAGCAGAAAGACCATAAGTTGGGAATTCTTTTTGAATGTCCGATCGCGCTGCCAATTGACATAACTTTTGGGTGAGAAATGGCTGTCCCCCCGTCCAATAGAGAATGCGTTCCAGCACTATTTCCGCTACGGGAATGATGCGTGCCAGCCCACCAGCCAATAGGGGTTTGGCGTCGGCAATCTGGAAACCGCGAAGTTCGATCGCTTTTCCAATATTAAACGGAGTGCGACTGGTATCGGAAATTAAATCTCTGGGAGTTGCCACCCCGAATAAAGCAAACGTTAGACGGCGATATTCCGGTTGTTCGGCCCGTCGATTATAGCAAGCGCGAATCAAGGCAAAAAAATCATCAGTAGAAAATTTTAAACTCAGAACGCTGTCAATTTCATCAATGAAAATGACAAGCCGATCTGGAACTTGTACTAACAGCACCGTATCGAAGAAATCGCTCAATCGATTGACAAAAGAAAGGTGAGCGCGTTCGCTCCACCACAGCCGCAAATTCACATTCAGTTGAAACGTTTTTGTCAACAATCCCACCATCGAGCCATACCACTGTTCCGGGGTAATTTCTTGGCTGCCGATGGTAGTGATATCAATTACTCCACAACGAATTCCTTGTGCTTGCAGGCGATAAGTAGTTTGTACCCGCAAACTCGATTTGCCCATTTGTCGGGCGTTAAAAACATAGCAAAATTCTCCTCTGAGCAATCCTTGAAATAACTCTTCATCTGCCTGTCGTTTAACGTAAGTTGCTGCGTTAATCGGCAGAGAACCACCAACTTGATACTCATCAAAAGGACTTGATTTATTTAGCATCAGGCGAAGTGCGAAAATTCAGGACGAATCAAATTACTAACCTTCTTGCAAGAATAAGAAAAGGTCAAGGAATCATTTCTTACCTTTGCCTCTTTAGCGCGTTTCCATCTTAGTTCCAAGAGTGCCGATCTCTTTACAGAGGTAGCGATCGCTTTCCTCCATTCGATCGGAGGGCGCTCGATATGGTTTTCAGGGTTAAATGCGATCGATTATCTCAAATTTTTCAATCAGGGTAATAATAATTTTTAGATCGAGAAGCTTGAGTTATTCAGTTAAATAATTTTCTCTTTTTGTTTTCAGGATTATGGCCGATTCCATCGCACAAATGTTTATCCTCCTCCTTCACTTCGGCATTTGTTCGCAGGTAATCACGCAGGCGATCGCAACCATAACTTAACAAATCCAGATGGAGAATTCGCTCTACATTCCACAGAATCAGCGTGTTATCCTCACCGACGGAAGCGACAAACTTTCCGTCAGCACTGTACCCCACTCCCCTAATCGCCGCCGCGTGACCCCTAAGCGTAGTTAGTTCCGTACCATCGAGTTTCCACAACTTCACCGTGTTGTCTACACCGCCAGAAGCGATAATTTTACTGTCGGGACTAAACGCCACTCCCCACACTGCTGCTGCGTGACCTGAAAGCGTTCTGACTAATTTACCGTCAACTGTCCAAAGCTTAACTGTATTATCTCCACTGCCAGAAGCGATGAGATTATCTTGACGGTTAAAAGCAACTCTCCAAACTGCCGCAGTGTGACCTCGGAAAGTTCTCACCAAACTACCGTCAAGCTTCCACAACTTTACAGTACCGTCTCCCCCGGCGGAGGTAAGAAACTGACCGTCGGGACTAAATGCTACCTGCCAAACAGGAGCGTGATGTCCGGTCATGGTATGCAATAATGTACCGTCGCGCCGCCAAAGCTTAATTGTGTTATCTAGACTTCCGGTAGCAATAATTTGAGTATCTGGACTGAAAGCGACTGTAAAGACGGTAGCTTGATGACCTGTTAAAATTGCGATCGCGTTCCCATTTCGCTCCCAAATACTCACCTTATTATCGTTTCTGGTAGCAGCAATTAACTTGCCATTCGCACCGCTAGCAACACCAACACCATAAATTGCCGCGTTTCCTCCAGTGAAAGTCGCCAACAATTTGCCTTCCCGACTCCAAAGTTTAACTGTACCGTCTTCGCTACAAGTAGCGATCGTCGAACTATCGGCACTGATATCGATTCCCCAAATTGCACCTTTATGGGCAGTAATAGTTGTCTGTAAGGGATTTTGACTTTCCCACAATCTGACGGTGTTTTCTGCACCCGCCGAAGCAATATAGCTGCCGTCACGACTCCAAGCTACATCCCAAATCGACGCGCCGTGACCTCTAAAGGTAGCCAGTTCTGTACCGTCAATCTGCCAAATTTTGACAGTTTTATCCCGACTTCCAGAGACGATTTTTTGGCCGTCGGGACTAAACTCCGCTGAAGATATGACAGCAGTATGACCTACAAGCGTCCTCAGCAAAGTACCGTCAAGCTGCCAAAGTTTGACAGTTTTATCTCCACTTGCCGAAACAATTGTTTTACCGTCGGGACTAAACGCTACTGAAGATACGATCGCAGTATGGCCTACAAGCGATCTCAGAAAAGTACCGTCAAGCTTCCAGAGTTTGACAGTTTTATCTCCACTTGTTGATGCAATTATTTCACCATCGGGACTAAATGCCACTGAAGTTAAGGCACCAGCAGTACGAGCCGGAAAAGTTTTTAATAAAGTGCCGTCTAACTTCCAGAGTTTCACGGTGTTATCTTGACTTGCAGAGGCAATTGTATTACCTTGCGGACTAAAAGCAACTCCCCACACCGCAAGACTGTGACCCGGAAAAGTTTTCAGCAAAGTGCCATCTAACTTCCAGAGTTTAACCGTATTATCGTCACTGCCAGAAGCAATTAGCTGACTGTCTGGGCTAAATTTGACTCGGCGAACGAGTGCTTGATGACCTTTGAGGGTGGCAATTTCCGTTCCATCTCGTCGCCAAAGTTTAATTGTTTTATCTACGCTTGCCGAGGCAATTAATTTACTATCAGGACTGATATCTACCGCCATCACAGCTGCTTGATGCCCGGAAAAACGATTGTATTCATCTGCTTGATAAACGGCTTGCCTGAGGGCATTTTCAACTGTGCGATCGATCCTGGCATCTGCCAATCCTAATTTTTGTAATTTTCGTTTAGCTTTGATGGCTTCTATCAAAGCATCTAATTTTTGGTTTGAGGCAAACAATCCCTCAGAAGATGATACTAACGCTCGAATTTCACTAATTCTGGCTTGACGTTCGCTTTCTGTTGCGCGGCGATACTGAAAATAAGTTATTACTCCTAATCCGCAAGCAATAAAAAATGCTATGCTGACTCCAAACAGCAAGATTCTTTGTCGTTTGGCAGCTTGTTTTTCTTGAATTAATCGTCTTTGTTCTTCTTTTAGTCGCGCTTCCACTTCTTTGGTGCGTTCTGCCTCTAAAGCGAGTTGAACTTCCTGGCGATCGAGTTCTTGGCTAGCAGCGATATACTGATAATCCAAATCACTTAAGCTTTTTCCCTGCGACCAAATTTGAGCATCTTTTAAAGCTTGTCCTCGCAAAAGTCGCGAAGAATCTGTTTGTTTTGATGCCAACCAAGCATCGAATAGTTGAGAGTAGGGGCGCAGTTCCCTTAATTGTTTCTCTACCCATTCGAGATTGAATACTTCTCGATAAATCGGATTTTTAACCTGCAAATATCCCTGCTGTTTGACAACTAACCCCGATAAAATCAGTTCGATTTGTTCGCTGCTGTCATCGGTTGCCACTTCCACACCTTGTAAGATCTGCTGGTAAATGCCTAGCAATCTCCCCGCTCGTTGTTCGTTATACAAAATGCGATCGCGTACAGTTTTCAAATGCTCTGGTTCGTCTTGCTCTTCCCAATCATAGATAATCTTAGATTGAACGATACCCTCAATTAATTTTTGATTTTTCAGTTTTATATGTTGATTTTTTGAATTTAAATAAAGAACCGAGTGAAAATTTTCTTGACTATTTTGAACTACCAAGTTGCATAACTTCTGGGTGAGAAATGGCTGTCCTCCCGTCCAATAAAGAATGCTTTGCAAAGCTGTTTGAGCATCGGGAATTATCTCGGTTAGCCCGCCTGAAAGTAGGGGTTTTGCTTCCGACAGTTCAAAGCCCCTTAATTCGATCGCCTTTCCGATATTAAACGGAGTACGACTGGTATCGGAAATTAAGTCAGCCGGAGTCGCTACCCCGAATAAGGCAAACGTCAAACGGCAATATTCTGGTTGTTCGGCTCGACGATTGTAGCAAGCCCGAATCAGGGCAAAGAAGTCATCAGTGGAAAAATTCAAACTTAAAACGCTATCAATTTCATCAATAAAAATCACGATTTTTTCCGGAACTTGTGGTAGTAAAACGGTATCGAAGAATTCACTCAAACGATTGACAAAAGAAAGGTGAGCGCGTTCGCTCCACCACAGACGCAAATTCACATTAAGTTGAAATGTTTTTGTTAACAATCCCACCATCGAACCATACCATTGTTCTGGTACGATTTCTTGAGTACCGATGGTAGTGATATCAATTACTCCACAACGAATTCCTTGAGCTTGCAAGCGATAAGTGGTTTGGACTCGCAAACTCGATTTGCCCATTTGTCGCGCATTAAAAACATAGCAAAATTCCCCCCTGAGCAATCCTTGAAATAACTCTTCATCTGCCTGTCGTTTAACGTATGTAGTGGCATTAATTGGCAGAGAGCCACCAACTTGATAGTTAGGCTGAGAACTAAAAGAAGTAATCATCGAAACTGTAAACCTTTATTTAAATATATAGCCATCCTATTTGAGTAATGAACCCCACCCTAGCCCTCCCCTTACCAAGGGGAGGGTTGGGAGGGGTCTAGTTGTTCGCAATTCATTTAGGATTGCTATAGTTTCAGCCATTTCGTGAGAAGGTAGCAAGGCTGCTGCTCGAAGTTAAACACTGTCATATTTACTATTTTGCCAGAACGTTCGGCGAGCGACTTCGGCGCCAACGCTCAGTCGAGTCAGCGCCAGGGAAAAGATTTGATTTTCGTCATTAGAAAGTGGCTTGTTTTTGGAAATTTCTAATATAACTGTTGTACAGAGTTGCGATTAACCAACCAGTTAAGTAACCGAGGAACAAACCAAGGAAAAATCGCCAGAAGCAAGTCAATAAGTTAACATCGCAAACTCTCAAATTCGGCGTACAAACACTACAACAGAAAATGTTTCGTAAAAAAGTCGATCGCTCACCGATCGAACTACACCACACCCATAATAAACAACTGAAAAACATATATAAACCTAACACTCCGCCCAAAGCTAATCCCAAAGCATTATGATTTAATTCATTCGATGGCGTGGGGTATGGATAACTGAGATTGGCAGTAAAGTAAATCGGTAAGTGTAGCCGCCGATCTTTTTCATCGACTAATTCGGCAATTACTTGTTGGCTGGGCTTATCGCCATCTAATTTCCAGTAGCAAGTAGCTACTCCGTTGTCATCAGTTTGAACAGAAACTTCTGATAAATTAGAAGTAAAAACACCTTTTTGAGTGGATAAAGAACCGTTGCCCAGTTTAATTTTGAATCTAATAGTTGCGGCTTTAATTGGAGACAAACCATTAGCAACACCGACTTGGAGTGGTTGAGGCAATTCTTCACCGGGCATTGTTTCCTGACCATCTCCACCCAGGAAAAAGAAGCTAATTAACTGAGTCATTGGTGAGAAAAGATGTCGGCAATCTTTCACCTTTTTGGTTTGCCAATTAAGTAAGGCTAGGCAGCAATAGTGATGTTGAATAGTATATGGGGGTTGAGGTTGCGAATTATTAGCTCGATCGCGCGACCATTCGATGTCCCCGACTGCGGTAGCGCGGGCGGGAATCAGCCAGTAATCGCCTGTTTGATAATTACCTGGAGAAAATTTAATTTCGATGTCATTTTCTAGAATAATCCAACCGTCATTTTCGCTTGGTTGTTCGACTTTGATTAAGCCTGAGTTATCCCACCGTCGCAGTTGAGGATTCCATTGCGGGTCGATCGGTGTCGGTGTTGTAGTTAGGGTAATTAAGCGGGTGGTGGGATTAACGCGATCGATCTGAGTGAATTCTCCGATTTTATTGTGCAACTCCGTGCGATCGCTAACAATTTCCACCCACTGTTTATCAGCAAATCCCAGAACTTCATCGCGACCCACTGAATTAACAGTCAATTGTTTATTATCAAACTTCTCAATTTTGGTAACAATAGAACCATTATCTTTCGACCATTTAAAAGTAGCCGTTCCCAGGATTCCCGAATCGTGAATTTCTACACGGTAAAGTTGATTTTCCGATCCTTGATAACCATTATTAGGGGTAATTTTGCAAAGGTCGGTTGGTTTTTTGGCAGGTTTTGTTCGCACGTTCAAACTTCCCGTACTCACCGGGAAATCTAGCGGCGTATCGCAAGTTATTTCTCCTTCTTTTTTGGCAATTTTCACCTGCCAAACGGTTTGAGAACGAGTAGCAGTATCGGCATCGCCTAATACTGTTTCTCGGATATGGCGATCGTCGATCGCAGTAATGTGTCGTTGCCAAACATCAAGATAAATCAGATAATTGGCATTTTCTAACTTTAGTTGAGGTGGATTAGTTTCGGTAATAAATTCAGGATTTGGATAATCGGGCTGTGTTGTATAAGTTATAAAGCGGCGCAATTTGGTTGCAGTATTGTAACTAGACAAATCAGCATTTAAAATGATAGTTTGTTGCTCTGGCTTTACTTCACTAATCCGAAAACTGTGCCAATCAATTTCATTCGCTGAAAGTTGCACCCATTGATAAGGCTGCAATTCTCGATGATCGACAATTAAGCTTTCTACTTTTACTTCATTGGTGGTATTGGGTGGAAAAGTAATCGAAATTAAGCTAGATGTTTCTAGTTCAGTCAATATTCCATCTACGTAAATCCGTCCGGGGGAAATGATTAAATCGCTTTTATCGTCGTTAAGGGTGATTTGGAAACCGTCGCTAGTTTGGGGAACTCCACATTTACCAATTAAATCTTTAGTTTCGGTGGTAATTTGGTACTGATTAATCGCTTGTTGTTCGTTCCAATCAGCATCTACTTGTACTCTTCCTTGCTGCATGAGTACAGCAGTGTAATGTTTTTTAGAATCGAAAGTTTGTCTGCTAAAATCGCCTTTCATGGTTGAAAACTCCCTTTATTAAAATTAAGTTACATACAAAATTCCCGCTTCTAAACCAAAGCGCAAATACTCATCTAAGCGGACGCGCAAATTAGTTTCTCTTTGAGCTTGATATAAATCATGAAATGCTCCCATTTCCGATCGATCGTCTGCGCCCTGACGAATCTCGATCGCACAACGTTGACTTAACTGGTAATAAGCCGCATCGCCATAACGAGTAGAGGTAAATTGGGGATAGATAAGTGCGGCATCTTCTGTAGTTTTAGGCTGACAATTATAGCGGGGAGGAACTAAATAATTTAAGTTCAAATAACAAAAGCGCACGCATCCTAATTGTTGTTTTTCTACTAAAACAGGTTTAGCTAATTCCGAGCCAAAAATAGTGTTAGAAGCTAAAGGCATCTCCACTGTATGCACTTGACCGATAATAGTAGAATTTTTGATAGTTAAAGAACCACCTGCGGCTGTTTTGTCAAGGGCAGTATAAGCAAATTCGCTGTCAGAAGTTGCGTCTACAATACTATTACTAATTTTGACTTCTGCATTTTTATCTACTCGCAAACCGCCTAAAATACAAGATTCAATTTCGACAATGATATCAGCGCGATCGATAATTAAACTTGGCGATTCTGGATGTTGTGGCGTACCGTCAGTAGTTACGGTTAAGCCGGGAACTAAAGTACAGTGAACTAACCGCAAACGCTTTAGTTGATTAATGTTATTTTCAAGGTCTTTTTGCGGGATTTTTAAGCTGCCACCGCTAATTAATAAACCGTTAATAGTTAATTCTGATTCCTCTTTACCGAAGATGAGCAAGTCGCTGTTTAAAATTAAATGAGGACGGCATTTATCAGCGGCGCGAATTTCAATCTGTTTACGATCGGGAATATTAATTACTGGAGTTTCTGGGTAAGTATCGCTATTGCCAATTTCCACAATTCCCGAATCATTTTCGGCAATTTGGATATTTCTATTTAGTTCATCAAGGGCTAGTTGAACTGTTCCAAATTGGAAAGGAACTTTGACAATTAAAGGCAATTTTTCATTGAATGTATGAACTCTACTATACTCGCCTCCGCCCATTGGGGCGCTGAATCCATAGTGATAGATAACGTAAACAATTTGGGGCGGCGGTTGAGTTTCGGGAAAGGCAATTCTTCCTAATACGGGATCGATCGCTACTTTATTTTGAGGTTGGTGTTTCCATTCGCTATTGTTTTTGTCAGACAAATCGCAAACGATGATTTCATCAAGGGGAATTTCTAAACAATCTCGAATAATTAAGATACTTTTATCTTTGCCGTAATAGTCGGATAAATACCGATTTAATAAGTAACGATTAATCGGCATAGCAATATTTATTGGTTCGGCAATGTGGGTAATTTCTGGTTCGGTTTCCGGTTTATTAAATAGCTGCGTATTATGACCCAAAGTATTAAATAAATATCGCCGATCGCTTAACTTAAAAGCCTGAGAATTGGTCAGCGAATAACTACCCAAACGCCAAAGAAATATGCCGATATTAGGAATGTTATATTTCCCTCTTTGACTGGCAATGCGCCGGACATCAATTGTATGAGGAATTCTTTCAAAAGCCGTATTTAAATTTTCTAAATATTCCCGATTTCGCAAATCCAACCAAGGGCGACGATCGGGACGTAAATGATTCATATATTGTGTAGTTGCGAGGAGTTGGAAAAACTCCACAACTCGCGCATCCCATCCCGTAACATCTCGCGCTAACTGTTCCAAAATAGAAGCAGTACCTTTACGCCGTCGATAGGCGATCGTATTCGCAACCACAGCGCGGGGAGTAGTGCGATTTGCAGTTGTAGTCGAGGAATTAGCAATTTTGTACAAAGCGCGATCGCCAACTAAATCCCCAATATAAGGAATCACCCAATCAGCACAAGTTTCAATAAACAAATCATCGTAAAGTTGGGCTAAATCCTCTTCCAAAACTCCCACTTCTCTAGCGATCGCAGAAATTAAATCAAACAGCGGTTTACCCCGTTCTCCATCTCTAATTCGGTAAATCGCTGGCAACAAATTGTACAACGTTTCCGCATCAAAACTCATATAATTTGCGTCCCCCACAATAAAACCATCTCTTACATCTGTGTTTATCTGTGTTTATCTGTGGATATCTGTGGTAAAAAAAAACTCAAAACTCCGCCAACTCACCCAAACTCAAAAAATCATCATCCAGCGTTAACAAATCAGCAGGAATTAACGCACCCCCCGCCCCCATTTCCGGTACGGTAGCCAGCAAAAAATCATTTAAAATTTCAGATCGATCGAAGCGATAAAGCTTATCTAAATCCACAGCTACCACTCCCGGTATAGACTGGATAAATGCGATCGCTTCACTCTTCGTTACAGGTTGACCCAAATCTCGATTTTCAAAGGAAAAATAAGACAATAAAGAAGTCCGAACATCCGCTAACACTTTTTCTCGAATGTAATCTGAATCCACCTTTACTTTCGCAGCAATTCCGAAAGATATCGGTACAAAAGATTTCACCACTAACGGAATAAAAGGATCGCCAGCTTTTCGCATCGCTTCCAGCAGATTTTGAGAAACAAGACTATCCTCTGGCACGATTTCCCCGTTATATCCCGCAAGGGTAACAAAAATGCCTCTTTTTTCACCGATCCAAACCCAAGTAGCCAACGCCTTTGCAATACCAGAAAATGCCCGGGCAAAATCTTCGTAATCTGACAGCGAAACAATGCGATCGAGCGTCATAATGTTCAAAGTGGCGTTGCGTCGCGCTTCCTCAGAGGATTCTGGATTTTGCGCCAGGGTAGCTGGTAGGGGATTTTTCACCCCTTTCACTCCCAAAGGACGAGTCATCAGCAAATTTAATTGTCCCGCTTGCACCATTCCCGACAAACCAATACCTTGACGATAGGTAGCTTTGATATTTTCCTGTCCGCTGGGAAGACGTGCGCCGATTTCCCCATCGCCAAACTGAATGGTAGTTTTGCCATCGTCGTCAGTGCGGGTAACGTAAATGCGATCGCTTGGGCGATGTCCGTACAGAGTTGCTACCTCATGCCATAAAATATCGTTAACCCGCACCTGTAAAGTTGAGGTTGCACCGCTAGAATTTGCCGCACTCACGTAAGTTAAAGGCGATTGACGCAACATAAAACGCTGATAACTTTGACTTCCATCGCCATTACCTAACACCTCGGTTTTAGTTTCGCCGTGTGTAGCCAGAGCAACATTGGCATAAATTGTTACCGTGTCGCGAACGTAACTCCGATCGAGATTGTTCTCTAAGATAATTTGCGTGTAACTTTCCTCCCCAAAATTGTGTATAACATCAATAATTTTGGCGAATTCGCATCCCTGATTACCGCGATTTTCATTCAATTCACCGCAGATAATAATTGGTTGTCCTTTCCATAAAGTTTCTATAACATCGTGCAAGTCAATTTGTGCGCCCGATACTTCTGTCTCGATCGGCATTGGTGCTAATTTCAATTCTTCATTTTGAGCAAAAACTGTAGTTTTGCGAATGGAAAATTGAGAGAAAGCCTCAGCATTTTTCAGCGTTAAACTAGTTACTTTAGCTGTTAAGGTGAAATCCGATCGAGAAACATCTGTAGCTGCGGCAACTTGATGTAATTTCCATTTACTCCCGGCTTTGAAAACCACATAACTATCTTTGACAATGCTGGAATAAACATTGTCGAGATATATAGTATTATCTTCTGCTTCGTGATACTTATCGAGGGTATTTTCTGCCCAAGAATATTGGCGATCTTTATAAATTCCCGGTACTACATCATCTTTAATCGTGCCATTTGCAGCTTTAATCGAAACTTTTTCCCCAACCCGCTGAATATAAGGTAAATTCTGCCATTTAGGAGCATTATGACCGAAGATAGAAGCTCGCACTCGAAATGTTAGCACCCCAGGAGATGGCGGTTCGGTTGCGGCAAAATTGTTAGCAATTGAGGGTAGATGAAAATGCCATTTTCGCGCCAAAGCACGCAATTCGGCGGCGCTAACTTTTTGGCGATCAAAAGTTCGTGCTAACTGACTGCGAGGCAATAAGATTTTAGGCGGAATTACGCTTACTTTTACCGGGTAGAGCGCAATTTCCGAAAAGCGGTTTAATTCAACCTTGGTTCGATTGTTTTCCGGTTGCGGAATCACCGCCAAAACTTCACAGAAAACAGGTTGACTTTCTCCTTCACTATCTGGATCGGGTTGAATTAATAACGGATCGCCCGGTTTTAATCCGGTGGATATTCCAGCCAAAAAAAGCCAATTCACATCTTTTGGAAGCGGATGCCGTTTAGTCAACCGAGGTTTAATCCCATTCCATTCCGGCTTGGCGGCAATCTTTTCCACTGTTTCAAATATCTGCACTTGTTCGCCGGGAAGCGGCAGACTTTGGACTTTCGTACCAAGATCGATCGTTACTTGTTCCGGCGTACCTGGGGCAGTTTCTAACTCAAAAGCTAAATAAGCATTAGCAGCCACACCCGATCGCAATTCGTAGCCAATTAATCGCGCTAAATTCAGCAGCGAAACCCTCTCCGTTGCCGTGCGTAAATAACTTTCATTGGCGATTCTTTCTTGATAAAAAGTCAGCACATCAGCCACCGTTGCCCACCCATCGAAAAGCGCGATCGTAAAATCGTCATCTTCTCTAGTTCGCAAGTTTTGTAATTGAGGAAATTGGCTGTTTGATAAATGGCTAAGTAAGCTTTGTTTGAATTGGGAATGAGTGCCAACTCGATAAGCGATCGCATTTTGACCGGGGCGATTTTCCACCTCTAGCGGAGTCATCGCTGTCAGTCCCGTACAACAACCACAATCATTTAATTTCCCCAAACTAGAATCGAGCGGTAAACTCATTTTCCCCCCTCCATTCTTAACTGAAAAATACCGCGTTCTGGAAAATTCGGATCGTTATCTAACCGAGCAATTTCTAACCGCCCTAACTGCAAAAATCCCTTTTCCAAAGCTTCTTGACTGGGCGTTCCCTGGCGTTCAAATTGAGTAATCGTCACAAATTTTACCCCGGCAACTGTCAGCGCTGCTTCATACAATCGACTGAGATAAACAGGCTGTCCGAAAGTAAAATTATCGGGATGAAATACACCTTTGCGTCCGTCAGCAAGTAAGCGATTACTAAACAGTTCTAACAAAGCAGATTTAACATGACTGCGGAAATAATTAGATTTGACACAAACCTGCATTTCCACAGCTAAAGAAACGAAACGCGGCGCATCAATTTCTAAGTCATGACCTGCCATGCGATATTTTTCTAAATGCGATCGCAAATTATTTTCAAACGTTGCATCCACTGGCAAACCACCCAACCGATCCGCCGTGACGAAAACCGTGTACCAGCTACCCGTCCAGCGAAACGTCGCCGCCGCTTTTTGAATTTGGGGATAGCGTTGTGCAACGGTGGCATAATCTTCCGGCGTAACCGCCCGTTCCTGAGTGCGAAAAGCCGCAGGTGCTTTTTGCCGCACATCTTCCATCGTTTCCGGTTCCACTCCCCCAAAAGCAGGTAGCGGGTTACGCACTCGGAGAACCGCAGCCACGATGTTCGGATCGTTACTGACAGCGTGCGCGATCGCATCAGCCCCAATTTGCCCCGCCCCACCATTGCCAACTCGATAAACCGCCCGAAATTCGGTGTCTGACGGCGGACGATAACCCTGTTCCCCATTGCCAAAACGCAAGTAAGCCCGACCATCCGCTTCCACTTCCACCACAAAATCAAGGCTATCCGGTCTACTATTGAGTAAATCTCGCTGGGGTGTCCAAGAAAAGGTTTTGCCGTTCAGTTGACTCGTCAATGCGATCGCGGGTAACGCCCTTTGCGGAGATGGCTGCATCGTGCGAAAGGCTGAAGCCGTCGGTTGATAAGGATCGGCGTAAGTTAAAGGTGCTTCTTTTAAGTGCGGGTAAAAGCGGGGCGGAACTCGTTTTGGCGAAACATCCTCACAGCAACTTTTTTGGCTGACTGTAGCAACTCGCAAAAGTTGAGATTCGGGAACTTTACCCAATATTTCCGCTGTTTCCAGGGTTCGCCCCCGATCTGCTAGGACGATATTCCCCAAAGCCAAGCTAACCTCGAAATATTCCCCATTTTCTTTCTCAGCCGAAATGCACAAGGGAAAGGGAAGCGCGTCTTCTGTATCCCATTCAATTTGAACGATCGGTTGACCCGTCAGCGGATCGAATACCGAAGGTGCAGCCGTTCTGCCAATTTCTCGACCCTCTTGCAGCAAGCGCGTTGCTTCTGGATACACCTTAGTCAGCCGCACCGCATGACGATGGGTTAAATTTGCATTAATATCAATTCCAGTTTTCGGATCGTAACGTTCTTCTAAAATTAAAATATCGCCAACACACAAACGCAAGCGGTTATTTGTCGAGTCGCATAAAGTGGCGCGAATCGCCCCTTTTGGCAGACAGCATTCTCGATTTTCCCAAGTGTAAAAGTGTAAGTCATTGTGTGCGGAAAACAGCAAACTGTCGTGCATCGTTTCAAATACTTCTGGTTGCACTGATAATGCTTCTTGGTAAACAAAATCAGACAGAATTGGAGAAACTTGTTTCGGAATCGGTGTTAATAACTTCGTTCCTCGTTTCAGCAATACAACCTCAGCATTAACTTGGAATTGTACCCAAACTCTTGCAGTGCAACCGTTGTGCATCCAATAATCTACCAATCGTGCGTGACGGCGTACCGAGATGCGACGACGGGCGGTACTTAAATAAGCTTCAGTTGCGATCGCATCTTGTTGATAACTTAAATAATCCCCCACATAAGCCAACAGTTCCACCAAAGTTATCCCCAAATCTGCGGGATTGCGCTCTTTCCACTGCGGCATAATTAAGGCAAGGCGATCGAGAATTAATTGCCGAAAACTCGCATAATCTTTTGCCAAATAATTAATTTCTGGTTGGGGTTGCGGTTCCGGCGGACAGAGATTTTCCGAGCAACAATCCAAGTCAGTCGGGCAATTAACTTTAAAAGAAAAATCGACTGCTCTTAAAATTAAATCAAAATTATCTAAACGGTGCAAATCTATTTCATCAGTAACTAAACGCAACGTATAAATAGAAAAATCCCCCGATTTATTCACCGACACCGTAAGCACCTTATCGTTAACAATAGGTTCGGCATTGACGGTAATCTCCCGAATGCGATCGCCCCCTTCAATTCGCAAATTCGCCGCCGTTAATTTATCCAAATCTAAACTTTTCAGAAAATGAACCTCTAGTTTAGTCTGAGATGAATCGACTTCTAAAAAATCAATACCATTCAAAGTCGGATGATTCTCTACTAATTGCCGACGATGAATATCATCACTACAAAAATAAACTATTTTGGGAATTGATAACCGATCGTTATTCATATATCTAAAACCCACCCCTAGAAAAACTTGCCACTTGTCGTTGTTGAGACTTCCGAACAATGTATTGAACGACCACCCGCAACGCTGCATCCTCACTTTGAACATTCACCGCTTCCACTAAAATCAAATCTCCCAACCACTGTTGCAAAGCCCCTTGAATCGTGAGTTGACCAGCCGCCGCCAAAGCATCATTATTCGGAGCAAAAATTAACTGCAAAACCCCACTACCAAACGTAGGACGATTTACCCTTTCTCCGGGAGAAGTAAAGAGCACTTGCTCGATTAAATCCCGAATATGTTCATCCCCATTAGTATCGGCAGTTCGCCCGCGAATATCAAAATGAAAAGGATAATCTATATTCATTTTTTAAACCCCTTAATAATAGCTGTATCCTCTTTTTATTTCTTCTCATCCTTTGCGTTTTAATAATTTGAACCACAAAGAAGAAATATTTACATTCCCCGAACGCGCACCTGAGTTAAAGCGATCGTTAAAGGAGTACCCGTAGGCGCACAAATAGCTTGCGAATCTTGCAATAAAACAGGCACTCCCCCAGCCCGAACTCGCGTCGCCCCCATCACCCACTGAGCGGTTACGCAAGGGCCATTTGCTGCCGGAGGTGGCGGAAAGCTACAACCCGCCACCGTATAAATACCAGCTTGCGTTACGATCGGTTGTCCGCTCACTTTTACTCTAGGATTTGGTACAACTGGTTGGGCTTGTCCCCCATGACTGCACAACACCGTTGCCCCTTGATGCAGGAGAAATCCAGGCATTTTAAGTTACCTCCAGCGCCCCATTATTAATCGATACTTGCGGCCCAGTTAGTTTAATGCTGCCTCCTAGTCCGTTGTCAATTTCGATACCCGTTGCTTTCAGTGAAATCTTTTGTCCCGTAGAAGTTTCGATGGTGATGCCTCCAACTCCCGGCGTATCATCGAGGACGATCGTATGACCGCCTTCCGTTTTCAACATCAACTTCTTATAAGGAGGTGCCAGCAACACGGGCGGCACTTCTGCCACAGAACCCCACCAGCATCCCGACCAAATTGGATAATCAGGATCGCCGCGTTCAAATTCAATCCAAACTCCCGCCCCCTCTCCTGGCAAGGCAAAGAAGCCCATCCCGTTACCGCCAAAAGGCGCACAAGGCATCGCCCAACCACTTTCCAAGTCACCCATCACGTCAGGGACTTTTGCTTTAATTCGCCCCATCATCAACGGGTCTTTGTTGTCGGTGACAGTGCCGCGATATTTTCCGTAAAAAGTACCATTGTTGTTCATGGTCGTACCACTGGCAAAAGCGTACCCGTACCTTCCCTACTGAGTGTAAATTGCTGCTTGTATTCACCCGGTTTGATTTTGTGAGTCACCCGACGCACATAGTAGTTGCCGTCATAAGTTAGCCCCACACCCCTCACCCCGACTAATTTCCGCGCCCGTAAAATTGCACCGTAGCGAACCGTATCCAGTTCGCCTTCAGCTTTGACAGGTTCGGCAGTTTTAGTAACTGTTGATACCGCAGTTTGGGCAGCTTGGGCGGGATTTTGATTAGCCGTGTTCCGTAGTTGAACTTTGCGCTTGGCTGGTGTTGCTGTTGCTGCTAAAGGCGGGATGCGTAACGAAGGTAGAGAGGGAATGGGAATACTGAGTTTGGTTATCGGTTCGACAAAGCTACCTTCAGTACTTACGGGTGCTAGGGCATCATGGGAAAAGTCCAAAGATGTGACGTTGGTATGAGATCCCATGTTCGTAGTTAAAGCTGGTTGGGGAATTCCCAAGCGATTTTCTGGCCCCCAATAAGCTGTATTAACGTTAAAAGTCAGCGGTTCTATGTAGAAAACAAACCCATTACGGTTAGCTAACCTTTCAATGAATTTGCGATCGCTTTCCCACTGACGCGGCACCCGCTGCAACTCAATCGGAACATCTGTTGTCGGTGTAATTTGGAACGGAGGAATTAAACCGTATTGAACGTATTTAGGTTGGGAAAGCAGCCGAGTAACAATCAAAAAATCAGGTTGATTTTTAAATTGTTCGTTATTATCTTCCAAGTCCAACATTAAGCCGATATCTCTTCCCATCACCGCGAGAATAGACATCCCCGGTTCGTTGCTAGGCATAATTTGATGGTGGGTAATTACTCCATCAATTAATACTTCTGGTATTGCCCCTAACAATACGCCAATTATTACTCGCGTAAACGGGTTTAGGATACCACTTTGCAATAAACTGTAATCTCTGGCTTTATCTTTACCTAAAGTGAATGATATCTGAAAACCATCACTATTTTCCGAGTCGTTTGTGACCTCAACGTTAGTAATAGAAGTCATCACTTCGTAAGGGGCAGGTGTCGCCACAGTTTTGCCCATCCATAAAATTAGCCGGATACCAAGTTGGCTGGTTAACATAGCCATGCAGTTGAAAATAGGGATTTATTTTGAATTTAAAAATGCTATTTTCGGTTATGAAAAAGGCAAAGCAATCTTAATTATGCGACCAATTTCTTCAGTTAATTCCTGGGAATTTAACACCTTATTGGTATCGCATAACCGCCAGAATTGTGTCGGATCGCCTAAATAACGTGCGGTGATATTATCTAAGCGATCGCCCTGAATCACCGAATGTTCGACTAAAGTTATAGCCGATTCAGATTCAGGAATAAATCGTCGTCGCAAGTAGCGAATTTCCCGATTGATTCCGGCGCTATCCGTTACTTTTAAAGTTGTAGTAGGAATGTTGTAATAACGACTGTTAGGAGCAAACATTGTTTTAAGTTCCTATACTCATATTAGCGCTAAAAGAAAAGGAAGCTGAAGCCGATACTGATGGTAAATTACCCACACTATTAATAGTTGCCATCACTTCTTTAACAATTTGATGCACCATAAATAGCGAGCCGCCAAAACTCAGCAATCCGAAATCTTGATAATTCAAAACTTGCAAATCTAAATTTACTTTGGCGCGAATCGGATTTAGATCGGTATCGAAAGCTTCTTCTGTAATGGAAAATTGCGTTAACCGCACGGGCAAGATCCGTTTTGCCCCCCAAATAAATAAAGTTAACGGCGCTTCGGGAGGGATAATTTCCACAATGCCGACATTGAGCAAAATTTCATCAGCAATCACCTTAAAAGATTTGGGATATAGCAGCATTTCTAAAGCCGACAAAGTGGGATAAATGCCCATTGAAGTAGCCGGAAATTTCGCTTGTTCTAATTGGTCGGCAGCATCAATTTCCACATCAAGTTTAATCGATTCTTTGGGTGGCCCTTTCAAGCGCAAAGCCTCACCTTTGTCGGCATTTTCACTGGCTGTGGTTTGAGCAATTAGGGTGCGGGTGAGCGTGTCGGGATTGTATTGAAAAACGATGACGCTGGCTAAGGGGTTGTAAAGGTCAACTCCGACGATCGCGCCTTTGAGTAAACGGGGAGAATTGGGAAATGTTGTCATAAATTATATTTTTAAGAACGCCAAGTAATGGATACTTCCAAATAAAAAGGATCGTCTATTATGCCGTTGTAAACACCAACTTCTATCTGATACTGACCAGCCGGAACATTAAATATTGACTTTCCTTCTTTACCGACATCCCATTCTTTTTGGCCATTTATTTCCTCACCATTTTTGGCAGTACCGTAAATTCCCACATAGTAGCGAGTAGCAGTTCTATCTGCATAATATTTCTTGTATTTGAGTAGCGTATCAACAACCACGCTTCCACTCTTTACGCGGAAGCCAGGACTGGGCGATACCCAACGCCGTGAATTATCGGTAAAGATTTTTCGGGGCAAAATTATTTTTGATGTTGGTTGCTTTTCTTTTAATTCTGTTATCTCTGTTTCATCTGCTAGTTGTTCGGCTTCTTTTTCAAGGCTATCTTCATCCTCATCAGTCATAGAGAACTTCTGGAGAAGGGTTACATTTCCCATCTGTTGCTGTATGGTATGTGTTAATTCGTGTGCTAACAGCCGCTTTCCTGAACTTGTCTCTGGTTGATATTGCCTTGGTGCAAACACGATATTTTTTCCGACTGTATAAGCTAGTGCATTTACTGCTCGTGCTGATTCTGCTGCTCTTAAATCTGTATGCACTCGCACTGGTCTAAAATTGTAGTCAAAGCGCGTTTCCATGAAAGTACGGGTATTTTCATCTAAAGGTTGCCCGGACGATCGCAAAACTTCCTGCACGATCGGCGGTATTTCATCAGGTTTAGTTTGATTGGTAGAATAACGCTGCAAACTCAGCCTTTTGTTCTGGCATTTGTTACACTTTCCCGTTAAATTAGCTGAATTTCCACAGGCACATTTGCGTTGTATAAATCCGGGTTTTCCAGGTGTTAAAGATGGTTTAGATATGGGTTTAATTGGAAATTGCGATCGCGTTTTCATTGACTTAATACCCCCTCTTAATCACAAATGATTACTAATCCAAACAGAACGGGCCGACAATAACATTGCCAAACCTAGTAATAAAAAGAAAAGCGGCTCCAGATGGCAGACAATCATATTGACACCATGCTTTGAAAATGACATTTTTAAAATTTGGCGGACATAAAGAGCTTCTACATTCTCCCGTTCCGCAAGAAGCTACACCACAAGCTCTCTTACCCTCGCAATCTACAGAAATAGGACAACCTAAACGATAGTGACAAGACAAATCCATATCTCCCTTGCCCAGTTCTTCGCCTGCAATTTCCATCCCTTCATTATCAATAGATTCTGCTGTTTCATTCAGAGAATTGCTGTTTTCTATACCTGTCGGTTGTCGCTGGATTTGATAGGGGGAAAAACCTGTCTGAAGTAATCGTAAAGGCAGATTGTAGGATGTAGTTTTTGGTTGGGTGATTTCATTAGCAACTTGGTCGGCTACTCGTTCGGAATTATCGGAAGAATTGCTAATAAAAAATTCTTTTGGCTGAGGTGTATTGGCATGAGAATTGGCTGTTTGCTGCACTATATGTACTAATTCATGTGCTAACAGTCGGCTTCCCTCTATTGTCTGTGGTGCATATTGTCCTAAACCAAACACGATATCCGGCTTGACTGTATATGCTAACGCTTGAATTGTCTGTGCCGATCGTGCTGCCTTCGCATCTGTATGCACCCGCACCTGACTAAAATCATGTCCGAAGCGGGATTCCATGAATATGCGCGTATCTGGGTCTAATGGTTGACCTGGCGAATTCAACACTTCATGGACGATCGGCGCTACTGGAGAACCTTCGGCTCGATCGGTAGGACGACGCTGCAAAGGCAGTCGTTTTTTCTCGCATTCACTACACTTTCCCGTCAAACTAGTCGAATTTCCACAAGCACATTTGCGTTGTAATAATCCGCTGCGAATAGGTGTAGCAGAGGGTAGGGTTTGATTTAGCGATCGGGCTTCATTCGCACTTCGCAAACACTTACTCATCTGCTTAAACCTCCATAAATGTTTTGAGCTATTTGAATGCCGATTGCTTCGGGTTTTGCACCCGATTGCACTGCCAATAAACCCCCATCTAAACGGGGAATTTCTGCACCTTGACCTAATGTTGGCGATAACCCTTTTTCCATCAACAATCGCGTTAATTCCTCTTGCATTGCTGCGCCGATTAAATCGCGATCGCGTGCTGCAAACCCAAACAAAACTAACTCTTCAATTTGTAATTCGATATTTTTTGTCATCATTAATTCCCCGTTCAAATCCAACCGACAATTTCCGCATCAGCCAGCTGTTTTTCTAACTTGGCGTATTCGCAACGGGCAGCCCTTAATAAATGCCGCATTTGGACGGGCTTTCCGGTATCAGCAGCCAAAAAAGCAGCATTTAAAGCGATATTGCGAATATTGCCCCCCGCCACGTTCAGTCGTGCCAACTTATCGAGATCGAGTCCTTCTGTTGGGGTATCGATCGGAAAAATTCGCCGCCAGATTTCCTGACGTTGAGCTACATCGGGAAAGGGAAACTGCACCACAAAGCGAATCCGCCGCAAAAAAGCAGTATCCAAGGCGCTTTTTAAATTAGTAGTCAGAATTGCCAAACCTCGATAAGCTTCCATGCGTTGCAATAAGTAACTGACTTCGATATTGGCGTAGCGATCGTGACTGTCTTTCACCTCAGAACGCTTGCCAAATAAAGCATCGGCTTCGTCAAATAACAGAATTGCCCCGCCTGTTTCCGCTGCATCGAACACTCGCCGCAAGTTCTTTTCCGTTTCACCGATATATTTACTAACTACCGCACTCAAATCGATGCGATATAGCTCTAACTGCAACTCGTTCGCCAACACTTCTGCTGCCATCGTTTTTCCCGTTCCGCTGGCTCCACTAAACAAGGCACTAATACCCAATCCCCGCCGATCTTTGCGGGCAAATCCCCAATTTTCGTAAACTTTAGCTCGTTGACGGACACTAGCCGCCATATCTTGCAAGAGTTGACGTTGCGGTTCTGGTAATACCAAATCTTCCCAAGTGGCGGTGGATTCGATGCGCTGTGCCAGATTTTCCAAACGCGATCGCGCTTGCACCCGACAGGCATTCCACAGCCTTTGAGACAATGAGTGCGGGGTAGGTTCTCGTTCCCACTCGTTCAAGATTTCCAGACTGACGGAATGAATCGCTGGTGGACTCAGGTTAAACTGAGTGGCAACGGTGGCAAGTTGTCCGTTGAGTTGGGTAGCCAACGAACCCAAAGCACTTTTCCACAGCAACTTTTGTTCGTTACTGCTGGGTTTATTCACGTCTATGCGGATGGTTGGGCGATGGCGAGGGGTTAGGGGTTCGCGAGTGGCAACGATTAATAAGCTTTGCAATTGTTCGAGTAACGATAAAACTACTCGGATCGTGGCGCTATCTCCATCCTCGCAATCGATCAGGAGGACGCGATCGCTTAATGCTGCTTCCCGTTCCCACAAACGAGCTAATGCTTCTCTTTCGGCAACTGTAACGGGAATATCGGCAGCGTTCATCACTTGCAAAATCACCCCCAGTGCGGTGCAAGCAGCAGCGGCGATCGCGATTTTGCTAGTAGCCGCTCCTTCACCGCAAAGCTGAATGACGGGTAAAATCCGATCTTTGGGCGTTTGCGACCAATTAGCTGCGATTTGCTCGGCGATCGCTTGATGGGATGGCGGTAGTTCGCCGATCGCGGTTAAAGGTTGTACCATTCCCTGTAAGCGATCGTCTAAGTACGATATCCCCGTCAGATAGTGCAGAACGCGCTCGTCAATTCGCAACCGACTTTGGATGAGGCTTTCATTGGTAGCGACTTCGATCGATCGCCAACGGCGCAGGGGCGCAGCGGGTGTTAAAGCGCTCCAGTGAGCATCGGGAAAAGCAGCCAGCGCTAAACTAAACGTCGGGTAAGCGAGTTGAGAATTACCTTGGGCAGTGGCGCACAGTTGAGCGAAACTGTAGCTTAGTTCTACCCCAGCGCACATAAGTAGGATGTAACGCTCGAACGGGGTCAGGTTGAAGGCATCGCACAGAGTTTCCACGGCGGGAGGACTGGACATAGTAGCGGCGATCGCATCCAATTCCTTTGAAGTAGTGGTAACTTCTACCGTTTCTTGACCTTGAGAACGAGCGATATATTGTTGTAAAGCCGCGCGGGTTTGCCCGATCGCCATCTCCAGATAACGTTGGTTTGCAACTTGCCAGTTAACCGTTTGGTTGGCGTTCATGGGAGGGACACCTGCGGCGAAAAGAACATTCCGTCAGAGTTTCTACTCAGTTGGCTTTCGGCACCATCAACTTGCACCCGCACCAGATAGCTACCTGCGATTACACCTTGAATCGGAATTGCGATCGCGGCAGTTTCTTCTCGATCTGGATCGGTAATTCCGTTATTCGGGGGAGCGCTGAAACTATAAGCTCGCGCCGAATCAGCCGCTACAGGCTGATACTCGTTGAGCAGCAGTATTACCCTTTGCCGCTTCCCTACCTGGGGCGTAAAATTGACTGCAATTTCGGCTGAGCAACGGGTGATCCCGTTTTCAGTCTGGCAATTAACAGAACCAGGATTTACAGAAACGGTAATTTTCGGGTGTAATACGAAGGCTGCCACGTTGGACGCTATACCGCGATGGGGATCGGAAGCGGCGATGCCGAACGCAATGAGATGTACCACTTGCACGGCTTGTACGCCAGCTTTTAAAGGTAGGGGCAATAGGGGTAATTCGATCTTGGTCGAGTGGATGTTTTCCGCAGAAAGAGTTACTTCAATACCGCTGACGATCGCGATCGCGCGATCGCCTTTCAGCTGTTGGCCCAAAATGGAGAGGGTGCTATCTGCCAAGATCGGGACATTGGCACCGGCGGATGAGCGAACGGATTCGATTTTGGGTTGGTGGAAAGGCATCGCGTAGATGCGGCGATCGCGTACCGGTAACGCGGATGGAATCGCGCGATCGCTTTCAATCAACACTACCGATACTTGATAAGCTGCCGTCGGTCGATAATGAGTTTGGTACAATGCCGACCACAGTTTGGAAATTTCTTCTGGATTTAGTGCCTCTGGAGAGATTTTAATTTGCTCGACTTGCTCGGCTAAATCAGAAGCAGACAGAGATTGCAACGCTGCCGGTAAGATGCCGCCTGTCACGGGTGAGGGAATGGCTAAGGCTTTGCGAATCGCGTCGCGGGGCAAAACAGGCGTTTCGTGCAGCAGTTGCATGGCATAGCCCAAGAGGATTTCGCTGTGGAATTCCTCAGCACCGTAGGCGGTGAGCAAGTAGTGCAAGTCAAGGGCGAGGGGAGGGTTATCGATGCGATCGCCACTGCTATTGCGGGAGGGTAAGCCGACATTGCGCCACCCTTGATTCGGCGTCACCTGATATAAAAAGAGATTTAATTGGTCGGGTTCGTTATTATTACCCGTGGAGATGCGATCGGGTGGCAAGGCAGTGACGTTGACGTTGCCGCCCAGAGTTCCGGTGATGTTGCGATCGATCAAGCCGTTGTTGAGCAAGTCTTTTAAGACGGCAGATACCGATGCGATCGCTAAAGCATTGCTCATGATTGCCCTCCCTGCGATCGTAAATATTCAGCCAGCGATAATTTAGGAGTGGGTGGCGATCGACTTTCTTTCGGTGGTTTTGCGGGAGCGGGTATTGCCCGGACTTCAATCCGACCGATATTGACTCGCACCGTTGGCGGAACGGGGCGAGGTGCAGGTTGGATCTTGACTTCTAAGGCGGATGGAGAAGCTACTAAAGCCCGATCGTTAGGAATTTCAAAGTTTTTCGGGAAAATCTCCGATCGTAGCGGCAGCGGCGATGCTAAGTCAGAGGCAACATCGGTGAGCGGTGCTGATGAATACTTTTCTGGTGTTTCTTTAGCTGATACTGTTGGCGAATTCGGAAAACCTAACCCCCCTGCCTCCCTTAAAAAGGGGGGTTGGGAAGGGGTCAGTGTCTTAGCTGTTAAATGCTGATTTGCGCGATCGACTTTAGTTTCCGCTTCCTCCAAAACCGATCGAACATTTTCCTTGCTGACTTTCAGATTCACTGTTTTGGATTCGGACAACATCGGATTTGCGGAAGGGGTAGGGATTTCCGAAGCCAAAGCAGATAAACTCGACGAAAAACTAACCGAGTCAGATTTAACTGCCTCTGGAGTTAAAGCGATCGCTGATTCAATTAATCGATCGGATTCACCCGCAACTTCAAGTTTTTCGGGAACGCTGTTAGTAGAAACAGATCCGCGAAAACTTTCATTTTTTGCACCAGAAAAATCTGTGGTTGCTGACTGATTTAACTCCCGCATTTCCATCGCAAAACCAGGCTCTTTTTCTCTTTCTCCCTGTGGTTCTAATAACTCAGTATTGATATCGAATCCATTAGCATCTAAATTACTTCTGTGCGTTCTCTTCTCCGCGTTCTCTGCGTCTGGGCGGTTATTGAAACTCGGTATTACAGGCAAAGGATCGTACAGAGAAGCGATCGCAGGTTGCACTAACGGAAAAGTGTTTAAGGTACGTTCCGCTAATCGCATCAGGAAGTCTGTCATATTCCCACCATCTCCAGATAAAACTGTCGGCGCGGGTGAGTCATCGCTAAAATATCCGCTTCACTCCAACCGTAGGCACTAGCTAAGGTATGCACTTCGCGCAACAAGCGCTTGGATAAAGCTGCTATTTCGCTAATAAAAAATGTGGCAATATCAAATAAAGTTTGCCATTGATGTTTGCAACCCGGACAAGTTAAATTCAGCAATACTTCTGCATTGGGGTCGCATTCTGCCAAGTGTTGGGCAAGTGCGACGATCGCAATTTCCGGTAACTCGTCAGGCTCGATCGATTTCCCGTTAAGTTTCGCTTGCAGGATACAGCGTTGCACTAGTTTTTGTCGAGCTTTCAGCGGTTCGCGATCGCCTGCGATCGCTGCTAAGTCTTGACTATTGAGCAAGCGAAACCTTAACTCAATTTCTCCGAGATCCAGAAAATATTCTGGTTGGATAGATCGATCGGAAACGCGAATATCGGCTGTATTGAGGGAAAGCTCTAAGCGATCGCCACAAGACGGACATTGCACAAAACCATTAAGCCTCGATCCAAACGTCAATTCTCTCAACCGCAACAAATACTCATCTCGTTGCCCGAGGGTTAAAGCCGTCAGTTCCTCAGCTTTCATCTCCGGACAAGCAGCTACTAACAGAATCATCGCTTGTCTCAAGGGATGTTGCGAGAATCCCCGTTCCCAAATTTGGATAATTTCGCTATTGCTAAGGGGACGCATAAGCTTAGGTCAACCGATTTTAGATTAATTAAGCAGGTTCGAGAAAGCTAGGTTCTGTTGGTTCGGTTACGTCGTAGTCCCGTTCCCATCCTTCGTTTTCTAACTTGATGTGTTGGATCGCTACTGCATTGGCATTAGCATCAAGATCGGGAAGCGCTTGAAATTCCGATACCCAACAACGATAAACTTTATAAGTTAAAGCAAGTTGACCGGCTTCGTTATAAACTTCGATGATGATATCTTTGCGATAATCTTTTAGCGAAGTTTCCGAACCCAAACCAGAACCGTAGTTCCAAACTTTATTCGCCCACTGCTCAAAATCTTTATCGTGGGTAACGCCTCGTTCTAAAGTAATTGCTTCGTACTCGGTACGACCGGGTGATTTGCGGCTGCTACTGGGGTCGCCACCTTCGCGATGTTTGACTACTTCGGTGGTTCGTTTCAGGGCGCTTACCTTACTGATACCTGCGACGTAACGCCCATCCCATTTGACGCGAAATTTGAAATTTTTATAAGGGTCAAAACGCAGGGGATTGACACTAAATTGAGCCATCTAAACCTCCTGATTTACTAAGCTTGCATCGCATTTAAATTGTATATTGCTGGTGCTAGGCAAAAACCGTAAATCCCTCTCCCCATCACCCCATCCCCCCATCTCCCCATCAGCCTGAGTATTAAAATTAAATGCGTGGCAGCTTAAATTAGGTTGTTATTTGACCTGCCATTTGCTGAATTTTAATAATCACGAATTCAGCGGGTTTGAGCGGTGCAAAACCTACCAAAATGTTGACAATTCCCAGATTAATATCGGTTTGGGTGGTGGTTTCTCGATCGCATTTCACGAAGTAAGCTTCGCGGGGTGTCGTTCCTTGAAAAGCTCCTTGACGAAACAGGTTTTGCATAAATGCCCCGATATTGAGGCGAATTTGCGCCCATAATGGCTCGTCGTTAGGTTCAAAAACTACCCACTGAGTCCCCCGATAAAGGCTTTCTTCAATAAATAAGGCTATGCGGCGGACGGGTATGTATTTCCACTCGGAAGCTAGGCGATCGTCTCCTTCTCGCGTTCTCGCTCCCCAAACTACATTGCCGATCGCGGGAAAGCTTCGCAAACAGTTGATACCCCAAGGATTTAACTGACCGTTTTCTTCGTCGGTGAGTTTAACCGAGAGTTCTCGCACTCCGATGAGGGTGGCTTCGATTCCGGCTGGTGCTTTCCAAACTCCGCGCGCGGCATCTGTGCGAGCGAAAATTCCCGCGACTGCACCGCAAGGCGCAAACTCTTCTAAGCGATTTTCTTTGAGCGGATCGGGTACTTTCAGGCGAGGAAAGAAAATGGCTGCGTTTTTATCGTTAATACCGAGAGAAGTAATTTCTGCGATCGCGCGGTCTTTGTCCCCCCACGTAGATGGGGCGTCTACCAGCAACATCGCCCGCCGTTTTTTGCAGTAAGCTAAGGCTGAACTCAGAGTTATCGAGCCGATATCGGTGTCTCGCGTTAGCGGAGGGATGCACAGCAGGTTGAAGAGATCGGTTTTTTCTAGCGCCCAGATGCCTTGCTTGAGCCCTTCTAGATCGGGATTGCAGATGTCATCATCGACGATCGCAGAACCATCGCTGCCATCATTGTTGAAATTGGTGTAGTAACCAACTTCTACAAAGGGGTCTTTACCAGGGTTAAGATCGGGATGGTTGTTTGGTCTAATAGTGGGTACTGTACCGACAACCCTGACAAAGTGAGATTCTTCTGCCAGCACGCGAGTAACGTAGCGGCGATGATTGGAGTCGGTGGAAAGGTTGCGAAAACTTTCGACATCGCCCGTGCTGATGTCTTTAATACTGAGGTTGAATAAGCTGTTTGCGTCTTCTCCTGGTTCGGGTGGACGGGTGCTGTAATCTACTCGCGCTCGCAAATTGTTGCCCCAAGTGCCTTCGCTAACCGCTTCCAGTTCCAGGGGGGGATTACCGGGGGAACCTGCGAGCAAGACTGTAGCTTGTCGTGCGTCGTTGTGAACGATGCGAATGACGATCGCATCGCTGCCACCATTGAGGAAGTAGTGCTGAAGGGCGTAACTCATGGTACTGTGAACCCACAAACCGCCGAATTGTCTTTGAAAGTCGCCAAAGTTTTGAATGCGAATCGGTTCGTTAACGCGGCCTTTGCGCGATCGTCCGATAAACGCTGTAATAGAGGTGGCTACACCTGCGATCGTGCGAACTCCACTGGGAATTTCTTCAATGTAAACACCTGGATAAGTTGGGGTAACTGGCATGGAATATCCTCCGGGTTAGGGATTAAATGTGCAAAGTGATGGGATTGATAATTTATGGTGTGGTTGCCTTTCTACCAACCAGAATGTGCAGCGTTACGTCTCGCGTCAGTCCGTTGTAGAAAAAGAGTTTGTTCGGGGATTTCTTAAGTAAATTTTCTGCGCCATTCCCCATCATAAGTTGCAAAGCATCTAGCTTAATCCGCTCTTGATCGTTGCTCTTATCTTCATTGACGCTGTAACTGATTTTGGGGTCGTAGCAGTCGGATTGAATTAGTAAAAATTTTACTTGCCCGCTCCCACCTGGTTGAATTTCAATGTCTTCGGCTTGAGCATTACCTTTGAGAATTATGCCGATCGCATCGCAAGCATCAACTTCAATTTTGTTGGCTTCTGAGATCTTGTATCCTTCCGAAGTTTGAATGTTTAACATCCAATTAATTGCTTTTAACATGAGTTTTGCTCTCCCTAATAGTTACTTTTTTGAAGTTTTCATTATTTGGGAATTTTAAAAAAAAACTGGAATTCCTATGGTAATCACCACCAGTAAATTCACTGCAATAATTTTCAGTTAATGCTTAACTGAACCAAGCCATCCACCTTGACAAATCACTCTTTGGTGTTGGCATTACCTTGCTAGAAGAATGACTCACATCTTGCATCAGAGTTATCACCTTAGTTTCTGGCAAATACTCTTACTGGAAAACCTGATTTTTCGTTTAGAAACCCGGTTTCTTTAGCCTTATTGAGAAAGGTGCAAGACCTGAGATGAGGAATATATGAATATCGCTCTGAGTTACCTTCTTCTGCGATCGTTTTTAAAAGATCGAACCAAATTTTATGCAGTTTTCAGATGGTTGGGTAGGAAAATTGGCGTTGTCCTCTTATCTCGGTAAGTTCACGTAAACTGGCAAATGTATCGCTGATAAGCAAAATAGAGTTTTAACTTGACGATCGAGTTTTTCCTCTTGTCTTACTATACTGCTTAAATATATTTCAGTGTTATTACTTAGAGCATTATTTGTCATACAAGTTTGCAACTCGTCATAAAAATTCATCTCTTAACGAGATTGATAGAGATTCGGGTTCCCATCTTGCACCATTTTCAACAAGACCTAAGAAACCTGGCTTCTTCACGAAAAATACAGGTTTTCCAGTTTAGCTATTTGCCAGGAACTAAGGTGATAAGACCGGTGCAAGATCTGAGCTATCTTAATTTCCATATTTAAAAGTTGATTTTTATTTCATCAGAGCGACACAAGAGCAGTAAAACCACTAATCAACTTACCTTGCCATTATTTATATTTTCTGTATCTGTAATTGAATAAGATTCATTAGCAAAATAATAACAACTATGAGGCTCGTGATTAGAAATCACTCCATTTACTACCAAACCAAGCACATTCTGATTAGATTTTTCCATAAGTTCTTTAGCAAAAATCGCACTAGCATAATCTACCACGCCAGGTCGCACCACGAATAAAAGACCATCTGCTTTTTTACCCAAAATCAGTGCATCAGCAGCTACATTTAACGAGGGAGCATCGATAATCACCAAATCATATAATTCTGTAAACTCATCTATTAACGAAGATACTCTTTGGGAATCGAGTAAAGTCATGGGATTAGGTGGAATTACCCCACAAGTCAATACATCCAAATTAGGCATCACTTCCCTAATTGCCGTACCCAGTTCTGTATCTCCGACAATCACATTACTCAAACCTACTTGATTAGTAAGATCCCAAATCCGATGCTGCACTGGATGGTGCATATCTGCATCTACCAATAATACCTTGCGTCCCACTTGCGCGACCGCTACCGCCAAATTAGCAGACACCGTAGACTTACCTTCTTGGGGAATCGAACTACTCACCACAACAGTATTTAGCTCTTTATCAGAACTTAAAAATCGCAGATTTGCTTGTAACATTCGGTAAGCAGCGCTAACTGGATTATGCAGGTTGTTTTGCAAGACAATTTTTGGTGTTGGTGGGATCGGTTGTCCTGAATACTTGTTAGTTGAGTTATCTCGCCAGAAAAAATTACCCTTGGTAATCTGGTCGGGTTTTCTTAGCATGGGAATTACCACCAACAAAGTCAACCCAAAACATTCTTTGGCTTCTTCAACCGTTTTTAAAGATTTATCTTGCAATTCTAAAAATAGCGCCGTAGCCATCGCTAACAAGCTACCTAACATAATACCCGTCGCAATAAATAACTTTTTCCGAGAAGCTATAGGTTCTTCGGGAACTTCTGGCGCTTCAATAATGCGTGCGTTGCCTACATTTTGATTTTCTGTAATGCGGATTTCTTGAAGTTTTTGAAATAGCAGTGCATAGGTAGATTGTGAGATTTGTAATTTGTTTTCGAGTTCTCGTTGTTCTTTTTCTAATCTGGGCAAAACATTCATTCTTTGCCTATATGCTATTTGTACGTTTGATAAAGCAACAATCTGATTGGCTAAACCTTGGCGTTTGGCTTCTACTAACACAAATTCTTCAATGAGTTTTGGTTTTGAATCTCCAATTTGTAAATTTTGTTGAGGCAATTCTGTTGTTTGACCGATAACTGTTTTGATTCGCTCTTCTAGTAAACCCTTCAAAGTTTCTTTTTTATTCCTTAAATCGACTATTACCGGGTGAGTATTGAGAAAGCGCGTTTCTTCCATTGCCAACAGGCGTTCTATTTTCTGATATTCTTGGAGTGCTTCTTGTACTGCGGAAGATTGGCTGAGAGAAGTTGCTTTTAACGCCTGCTGAGAAGTCATTTGTAACTCTTTTTCAAAAGTATACTTTTGAGCATTTAGATCTGCATATTGAGACTTAGCTACGGCAATTTGCTCTTCTAATTTAGCAATGACTTCTACGGCTGATTTCGATTCTTCCTCTAAAGCTACTACTTTATTTTTTTCTTTAAATTTTCGCAAAGCTACTTCTGCTTGTCGCAAAGATGCTTCTGCTTGAGGTAATTGTTTTTGCAGAAAATCGCGAGCGGCTACCGCTTCCATTCGGTTAACAGTTTGGTTATTTTCTATATATAGTTTAATTAAGGAATTCACAACTGCTGCGGCTATTTGAGGATTTCGATCTTTATAAGAAACGGAGAGTACATCTGTTCCCCTAATGTTACTTACGTTTAATTTATTTAAAAAAGCTTTAATCTTTAGCCGTTTTCCTTTGTCATCCGTTAAATTTAGCTGATTGATGATTTTTTGAAGCATCGGTACGGAGCGGATTACTTCCATTTCCGTACTCAATGGATTACTTTGCTCTCCGATCGCAGAAACTTCTCCGATTTCTTTTCCTAAGCCTGTTAAAGAAGAAGTAGGACTGATTTTCTTAAAAGAAAGTTTTCCTACTGCTTCATATACTGGTTTTTCGAGAAACGTACTTAGGCTGCAAAGGACAACGACTAACATAAATACAGAAGATGCTGGTTGCCAACGTCGTTTAAAAATCAGCCAGTAATTCTGCCATCCTATAGAATTTTCCGTAGCTTCCATCTATAACTCCAGTCAGTTTTATGCAGGGTATAAAAAACTTTTCACTAATAGATTTATCGTAACTTACTCAGCTAGGTTGGGGTAGTGCGATCGCAAATTCCTAATCTTATAAATAGTAACCTGAGAACTAGTTAGATAGCTGAGAAGAATTTTAGTTTATATTTTCCGATAAAGTTAGTAAGCACTCGCTTTTCCCATTAGTATATGTTATGCTAGCTCTAGTAGATCGAGCAACTAAGTTTCCATAGTAAATATAGTTTACAACTGGAAAAATTTAGGCGAAAACTGCCAGTAAAATTACTAAATAAATATCTCTGTGCGAGGTAAAAAATTAATTATAAAGAGTATGTGAAGCTAGCCATGAATTTTAAAATTTAGATAAAATAAGTTTTAATTATTTTGTTTTTAAAATATATTCTATTTCATAATTTTTAACTAATTAATTTATAAAATAAAAAAGTTTTACAAATATTAAAATTAGAATTTCCAGCCAAACTACCTTTTAAAATTTGTTTTGGCGGCTATAAAAAAGATTTTTTAAAGTAATAAAAAATACAATTTTTTATTACCGATACTTAATGCGTTCGCCTTCAATGGTTTTAGTTAGATTAACGGAAATATAAAAACGCTCGTTTATTACGTATAAGATAAGTTAAAAATATATCAGAAGTTAGCTAGAAGAAACCGCTTTGGTACGAATATGCTTGCTTATAAGTAATTTTAATTACGTGAAGCTACTTAACTAAGCCACCAAAATTTAAAGATTCTGTAAAGTCGATCCTTAACTACTGGCGTTATACAGAATCCTGGGTTACTTATGTAGTAGATAAAAAAAATTTTTTCTTGTGGATTGTTTCAGTAAGCGCCTCTCTATAAACTGTTCACCATTTAAATTTCTTGCTTGAAACCATTGGTGTAAGGAGTCTAGGCAAAATCCCAATTTAAATGCGTGTCAGCTTATCCCGTGCAGTCACTCTCACTAGAGGACATTCTGGAACTCTTGCGATCGAAGATCCTGCCTTTTTTTTACAGAAAAGACAAAATCTTGTTAGAAAATCAAACCTAAAATGTATGCAATATCTTGATTTCAAGATTTGCAAGCAAATTTTTTTTGTCCTCAAATTAACAAAACAGGGTTATACCTTTTCTCTGCAACAGCGTGCTTAATACCTTTTGCACAAACTACTACGATTTCAGAGACAGTAATTAAAAAATATTAAGCGCATCTTCACAGAGAATTTGAACGAGTCTTTCTTTCACGTTGGACAGACTCACATCTTGCACCAGAGTTAGAAACTGGGTTTCTGGCAACTGCCCTTACCTGAAAGCCTATATTTTTCGTTTAGAAATCCGGATTCTTTAGCCTTATTGAGAAAGGTGCAATATCTGCGGAGAGAAAGGCTTTTGCCTTGCGTAATCTGGTCTTTGTAATCAATTGCAGTGTTGCAAAGTAAAAACTTGGCAAATATTAAGTTACCAAAAATTTTTTAGCGAGAGTGACAAATCAGGAATGGGTAGTTGTTTGCTCGCAAATAGCTGGTGGTGAATACATGAAAAATAAATTATCAAGATTTATTCGACAATTAAGAAACCGACACTTTTTATGGCTAGATGGAAGTGTTTTTTTAATTACCCCCTTAATTGCTTTAAAAATTCGTTTAGATGATGGAGTAGCGATCGCGCCTTACCTACCGGGACTAATAGCAGTAACTATATTATTTTTCCTGGTTAAATTCGCGGTACTTTATAATATGGGTTTTTACAAGCGTTGTTGGCGCTACGCTGGGCTGAACGAACTCGAACAGATAGGTTATGCGATGATGATTACTGTTTTAGCAGAAGTAATCATTTTTAAAATCTTTTATTTGCATAATTTTTGGCTGGTTCACACCGTACCTAAATCACTTCCTTTGCTTGATGGAATGCTCAGCTTTTTATTAATTGGTAGCCTTCGTTTCAGCGTGCCTGTTTTAGAAAGAATCAGCAAACAACATAAAAAATTCCATCGTCGCGATCGCGCTTTAATTGTTGGTGCTGGCAGTGCTGGGGTATCTTTAGTCAAAAACTTACAACAGAATCCCCAATTAGGGCTTTATCCCGTTGCTTTCATTGATGACGATCCCAAAAAACACCATCTCCAAATCTGCGGTATTAATGTAGTTGGCGGTCATGGTCAAATTCCGCAAATCGCGCGGTATCTCCATATTCAGCGGGTAATTATTGCCATGCCTAGCGCTTCTGGTAACGTGATTCGGGAAGTGGTCGATATTTGCCATTCCCATCAAATTCCTACTAGCACTTTACCGGCTATTCACGAAATTATCTATTCTCGTCCCCACAACGGTAATGTGAGAGAAATACAAATAGAAGACTTGCTACGTCGCGAACCTATCCAAACTGACATCCAAAAAGTTTCTCAACTTCTCCAAGGTAAAAGAGTTTTAGTTACAGGTGCAGGCGGTTCGATTGGTAGCGAACTTTGTCGGCAAATCTTTAAATGTAAACCCGCTCAAATGGTGATATTGGGACATGGAGAAAATTCTGTATTTACCATTGAACAAGAACTGCAAAGTATCATTAAATCATTGCAAAAAAATGGCGAAAAGCCAGAAAATTTACCTCAAATTACTGCCTTTATTGCTGACCTAAGAATGCTACCAAGGATGAAGTACGTATTCGACAAATTCCGTCCGGAAGTAGTGTTTCATGCGGCGGCTCACAAGCACGTTCCCATGATGGAATTAAACCCACCAGAAGCAATTACAAATAACGTGCGGGGAACTAAAAATTTACTAGACCTGGTATTGGATTATGACGTGCAGAACTTTGTGATGATTTCCACAGATAAAGCAGTTAACCCCACTAATATTATGGGAGCTAGCAAGCGAGTAGCAGAAATTTTAGTGCTGCAAGCTGCTCAAAAGAGTGGCAAACCATTCGTAGTAGTTCGGTTCGGCAATGTTCTCGGTAGTCGAGGTAGCGTGGTTCCCACTTTCAAAAACCAAATAGCTAAAGGTGGGCCAATTACTATTACCCATCCAGAAATCTGTCGTTATTTCATGACAATTCCAGAAGCGGTACAACTGGTATTACAAGCGTCTGTACTCGGACGTGGCGGTGAAGTATTCATGCTTGACATGGGCAAACCAGTCAAAATTGTAGATTTGGCAAAAGATTTAATTCGTCTTTCAGGATTAGAAGTTGGTAAAGATATCGATATTACCTTTACGGGGTTGCGTCCTGGAGAAAAACTTTATGAAGAATTATTTATTCCCGGTGAACAATATAACCGCACCAAACATGAAAAGATCCTCACGGTCGAAAATGCCAGCCGCATCGTTCCGGAGTTGATAGAGCCAAAGGTAGATTCTCTGTGTAAAGCAGCAGAGCAAAACAATTCCAACTTAATAGTCTTTTTGCTAGAGCAGTTAGTCCCTGAATACACTCCTGGATATTCGACCGTTAATTTACACGCTTTAGAAAGTGAATTAAAAAGGGCGATTCAATGCCATGAGTTCCAAATATACTATCAGCCGATCGTCTGTTTGGAAACAGAGCAAACAATTGGTTTTGAAGCTCTATTGCGCTGGCGACATCCAGAACACGGCTTAGTTTCTCCCTCAAATTTTATTTCTATAGCAGAGGAAACCGGTTTAATTATTCCCATCGGTTGGTGGGCGATCGAAGAAGCTTGCTATCAGATGTATACTTGGCAGCAACAATACCACCTAGATGAAAGTTTATCGATGGGGGTTAATCTTTCGCCCAGACAGTTTTTCCAATCCGACTTAATTGAAGAACTCAGCCAAATTTTACAAAAAATTCAGCTTAATCCGTTTAATTTGAGATTGGAAATTCCCGAAGCAGTAATTAATCAAGATGCTGAGCTAGCCAGTGCTATATTCTGTAGACTTAAGGCTTTGGGGGTACAAGTACAAATCGATCGCTTTGAATTAACCGATTCATCATTGAATTATTTTTATAATTCAAACAATCTAGACCGCAGTCAAATTGATAGTTTAAAAGTAGATTGTTCGGCGATTCAAGATTTGGATTTTACCCGAACCAACTCACCAAGTTTTGAGCAGATCGTTAGTTTTAGTCAAAAATCAGGTGTGGGTATAATCGCTACTGGTGTAG
The DNA here is from genome assembly GCA_036703985.1 of Leptolyngbyaceae cyanobacterium. Taxonomy (GTDB): domain Bacteria; phylum Cyanobacteriota; class Cyanobacteriia; order Cyanobacteriales; family Aerosakkonemataceae; genus DATNQN01. The sequence goes on along the minus strand of DATNQN010000097.1, from coordinate 71,718 downwards.
AAACATTAAGTCAGATCGTTCAATTAAAATCCCTGAAGTGTCCTTATGGGCAAGGATATTTTTTCTCAAAACCGATCGGAGGTGAAGCAGTAAAGACATTAATTGAAGCTAAGGCAATTTTAAATTGATCGGAAAAACGCCATTACATCGAGTGATTCTAATCAGCAAATTAACCAATGGAAAAGATCGAACCACTAACATTGCGCCGGAATTTCTCCTGGACATTTATTGGCAATACTGTTTATGCAGCTTGTCAATGGGGAATGTTGGTCGTACTAGCTAAACTAGGCTCTCCTGAAATGGTCGGTCAGTTTACTCTGGGTTTAGCAGTGACGGCACCGGTTATTATGTTTACCAATCTCCAATTACGTGCTGTGCAGGCGACTGATGCCAAACAAAAGTATCTGTTTGGCGATTATTTGGGTTTGAGATCGATCGCAACGATGTTGGGGTTTTTGGTGATTGTAGGAATTACGATCGCATCTGGATACCGTTGGCAGACTTCGCTGGTGATTCTAATTATCGGTTTGGCTAAGGGATTTGAGTCGATTAGCGATGTATTTTACGGACTCATCCAGCAGCATGAACGGATGGATCGCATCGCCATTTCGATGATGATTAAAGGCCCTTTGTCACTTTTACTATTAGGTATTGGGGTCTACTGTAGGGGGAGCGTGCTGTGGGGAAGTGTGGGATTAGCGATCGCGTGGGCGATCGTCTTATTTAGTTATGACATTCGTAGTGGTGCTTTGTTGCTGAAAACTAGCCCTTCGGTAACAAGTCAGCACAAAAGCACTACTATTTCCCGAAATCCGTTACACCCGCGCTGGAACCTAAAAATCTTGGGTCAACTCACTTGCTTGAGCTTGCCTTTGGGTGTAGTGATGATGTTGATTTCTTTGAACAGCAACATCCCGCGATACTTTATCCAATCCTATTTAGGGGAAAGGGAACTGGGGATTTTTGCTGCCTTGGCTTACCTAATGGTAGCCGGGAACATGGTGATCCTTGCTTTAGGGCAGTCAGCCAGTCCGCGATTAGCGAAATACTACGCGATGGGAAATAGTCAGGCTTTCCGCACGCTGCTGATCGAGTTAGTGGGGATTGGTGGAGCGATCGGTGTAGTGGCTGTTTCGATCGCACAGGTTGCAGGTCGGGAATTATTGACTATTATCTATCGACCTGAGTATGCCCAGCAAAAAGATTTGTTTGTTCAAGTGATGGTGGCGGCTGGGATCGGTTATGTAGCTTCTTTCTTGGGTTATGGAATCACCGCCGCTCGGTATTTCTTGATTCAAATTCCTTTGTTTATTGGGGTGACAGCTACTTCTGCGATCGCCAGTCTTTGGTTAATTCCTTCTCTGGGATTATCTGGGGCGGCACTAGCACTGATTCTGGCCGCTATTGTCCAAACAGTTTTTAGCTTAGGAGCGATCTTTTATGCCCTGCATAAAATTCCCCAAGCTGGGGAAATGGAAACTTAATTGGTTCCATTTGTCACTAGCTGGTTTAGCAACGATCTTTGCTGTCAGGCTGAATGCGGTATTTAAGAACAGTATCGCACCAAAAAACGTGCCAAATAGCACTAAATATATGCTCGCTCCGAATTTCCATGCAGCGGTGAATATTCGTGATTGATGGAGTGGGGAGAAAATATGTACGGCACAAACTCAACAGCCATATTAAAACCGGATCGGCAATACTCATCACCCGATCGCCCAATCCGCATTCTTCATGTAATTGGAGGAATGGTGCGGGGTGGAATTGAAACCTGGTTAATGCACGTTTTGCGACATATCGATCGCGATCGGTTCCTCATAGACTTCCTGGTTCTGACAACTAAACCAGGAGATTACGATGAAGAGATCCGCACTTTGGGTAGTCAAATTATCCCCTGTCCGCTGAATCGCTGGAATCCTTGGAGTTATGCTGCCAACTTCAAGCGAATCTTACGGGAGTATGGCCCATACGACATCGTTCACAGCCACCCCCATCTCTTCAGCGGCTATGTTCTGCGCTTGGCAAAGCAAGCTGGCGTACCTGTCCGCATTGCCCACAGTCACGTCGATAGCTCTGTGTCCCAGGCGGAAGCCGGATTCTATCGGCGCTTGTATTTTACCGTAACCAAACATTGGATTGATGATTATGCAACCCTTGGTTTGGGGTGCTCTCGCTCAGCAGTTGCAGCTTTGTTTGGTACTAACTGGGAAAGCGATCCTCGTTGGCAAGTACTTTACTACGGTATTGACCTGACAGCTTTTCGAGATCCGATCGATCCGATTGCCATTCGCGCCGATTTGGATATTCCAGCAGATGCCTTTGTCATCGGTCACGTTGGAAGATTTGCCAAACAAAAGAATCATGAGTTTCTGCTAGAAATTGCCGTGGAAGTTGCCAAACGAGAACCAAACATACGCTTGTTACTGCTAGGTGAGGGATCTTTGCGATCGGAGATAGAGCAAAAAGTCTTGCAGATGAATCTGGGCGATCGAGTTATCTTCGCCGGGAGCCGTCCTGATATCCCACGACTGATGCGAGGCGTTATGAATGTATTCGTTTTGCCATCACTGTTTGAAGGATTACCAGTCGTCGGGATTGAAGCGCAAGCCGCAGGTCTTCCCTTTATCTTATCTGACACCATTACACAGGAGGTAGCTCTGGTGAAACCATTAGTACAGTGGTTATCCTTATCACAACCAGCTTCCGTATGGGCAGAGGCAATTTTGGCAGCAAAAAAAATTCCCTCAAGCATCAGCCAATCTGATGCTCTAGCAGTCATCGAAAACAGCCAATTTAACATAGCCCACAGTGTAGATTTACTGACGAAAACTTATGCCAATCAATAAATCCAAGATTGTGCGCTTTGCTCTGGACAGAACAAGCATCATCACAATTATTCAATTTCATATCATCATTGGCTTAATTATCTATATAAATGATGAGCAATCTTATTTCCAACCAAACTTAGCAATTTATCCAGTCTGTTGCGGCCTATTGGGATTGATTATTTGGTCGTTTTGGTCTTGGTATATCGTTGCTAAGAATCTTTTCGATCCTTATATTCTCTTCTTAATTGCAACCTGCTTATTCAACGCAGGACAGGCCGTTTTAGAAATTTTCAACCTTAACAAAGATGGCTTTTTAAACGATAGATTTTCTTCCGAGCTACTGTTGGAGACACTGTTTATCGTTATGCTGAGTTTAGCAGCGCTTCATCTCGGTGCTTTGCTCAGTTTCGGAGGAGCTAAAACGACTACCTCACCATCTGATTCGGAGACAAAATCAATTTTTTACAATGACAAAGCTACTTATTGGGTTGGATTAAGTTTGCTTGCAATATCTTTTTTTCCAACTCTTCTTCACATGAAAAACTACATTTCAATCGTTATATCTTCTGGCTATGCTGGACTTTATCAAACAGAAACTCCAACAGGCTTAGCGGCAGCAGCTCGAATATTGTCTATTTTTATTATTCCCGCATCTCTTTTTCTCCTAGCTGGAAGTCAGAAAAGATTTTACGGAAAAATTCTTGCATTAGGAGCTATCGCTACCCATGTAACTTTTTATTTTTTCTTGGGTTTAAGAAATGCAGCAATTATACCACTAATTAACTTTGCCTGGTTATGGCATTACAAAATTGCTCGGCTCCCTATGTTGATATTGTTGAGTGTAGGTCTGTTCGTGATGGCCATTGTTTCTCCCATCATTGCAATGACTAGAAATATAACTGGGCAAGACCGGTTTTCGATCGATTTTCTAATCGATATGTTTTCAACTATGGAGAATCCTCTCGTAACTTTTATATCGGAAGCAGGTTTTTCTATGAGTACGATCGCATATACCATGTATTTGGTTCCTAGCAGTATAAATTTCCACAATGGATCTGATTACTTATATGCGCTATTAACCTTAATGCCCAATTTATTCTGGAAAATTCACCCGACTGTTGCTCACGGGACTCCCACTTCTTGGTTAGTTCAGCAAATCAATCCGTGGGCAGCAGACAGAGGATTCAGTTATGGGTTTTCATTTATTGCCGAAGCTTATTTAAATTTTGGTTGGTTCGGAACACCAATTGTTGTGGGACTTATTGGTTTTCTATTAGGAAAGCTAAGGTTATGGGCAGTGAGTTCAAAGGAACCACAAAGAATGGCAATGCTTGCCAGTTTCATCTCATTTTTTCTCTTTTATGCTCGTGCTGACTCCGCTCTTCAAATTCGTCCTTTAGTCTGGTTTTCTCTGTTGCCATATTTATGCGTACAAATCATACTTTCTAAATACAATACTTCATCAAAATGAATTTTAATTTAACCATGTCTTTTACTGGCTTATCCTTTTTGAAAACAAATACTTTTATCTATAAAAATTGCGGGGTTATATAAATGAGTTTACTAGAATTCATAACAATCAAAATCCTTCTATTATTCTCTGTTACTTCCTGTTTTGTTGTGCCAATAGTTTTAAAATCATTGCCAAATAAAGAAATTGAAAAGACTTCAGTCAAGGATTTTGGGGCGGTAGGAGATGGTCACAAAGATGATACAAAAGCGATTCAAGCAGCTATTAATAAAGTTTCGCGTACTGGAGGAGGAATAGTTTTCTTGCCAAGCGGTACTTATAAGGTAAGTATTGACCCTTCTACATCGCGTGCGATTACAATTTACGGCAAAATCAAACTGCAAGGGGCTGGGTATCAAAAGAGTATTATTAAGCTAGCTGATTATCAAGGAAATTATGCAGCTATAATGGCTGGAGAAGCCTTTGCTTCGGATTTATCTGGTTTTGCTATGTACGATTTAGCAATTGATGGCAATGCCAAAAAAAATCCTATTAAAGCTCTAGCAGACTTTGATAATGAAAAAAGAAGATTTGCACTTCGGATTTATGTGGGTTCAGGAATTCACATAGAGAGGTGTAGATTTACAAACCACAGTAGTACAGACACCGTTACTACTAATGGAGAAGCTGTATCTGATATTCAAATCAAAAATAATATTTTTGATTTGATTGGCGGAGATATCATCGATTACGATCACTCCACTGTTTACGCACAGGGTCAGCGTATCCAAATCTCTAATAACTCTTTTTCTTCAAGAAATGGACCGGGAACTAAGGGGGCAAGAACAGCTATTGAAACCCACGGAGATGATTATCTTGTCACCGGGAATACAATTTCCGGTTACACTAACGGGATATATGTGACTGGTTATGCCAGGAGTTCGGAACGACAAATCGTGACGAATAATCTGATTAAAAATGCTTATACTGGGATTACATTATGGTCATATTTTTACCCGGTAAAAACATCAAAACCAGGACTGAGCGATTCCAGAATTATTAATAATGAAATTAGTTTGGATATTAATGGATGGCGTAATTTGTGGGGAGATAGCCCTAGTATAGGAATTGGATTGGAATCTAATTCAGATGCTCCCATTAAAAATCTGTATATTGTTGGTAACAGAATCCGTTTTACTAACTTCCGTGGTGTGAGTGGTTCAAGTGACAATCTAGCCAGTGGAATAAGTTTTTGGAGATATGCCGCTCCCAAGATAAATAGTGAAAATATTTATATCTTCAATAATACTATTGAAAATTCTTTAGCATCAGGTTTGTATATTGTTATGCCAATCAAGGCAGGTAGAATTTTACAAAATACTATTATAAATCCCGGTCAAAGTCAGAGACCTTTCCACAAAGATTATCGGTCAGCCGTTATTCTAGGAGGATTATTTGAAGATGTTCAAATTAACAGTAATTTTCTAATCGATAACCAGAAAATCAACACGATGACGGCTGGGATAGTCAGCTATGCTGATTGTGTTGCTAACTGCGAAGTTAAGGAAAATTCATTACAGATAGCAAACGGTGCCGTGCTTGAAATTTTTCGCCCTAAATCTGGTATGCGTAATGCTTTCGATTAGCACCTTAGATACTTTATTTGCAACTCGATCGACCTGGATAAGCTTATGAGTAACTGGAAAGCCACCAAAATTGAACTTAACACCATAATTAAAAGTTTGGCAGGGTTGCCAAATCGTTCCCTGGTGCGAAATGCTTGGCAGATGTCTACTGATGAATTTTGGAATTACCAAGCGGCTGCTTTTAAATCACTTTACGAATTCGCCAGAAATCGAATTCCGTTTTACCAAAAAAATCTCAATGATTATCCCGTGCTTTCTTCTAGATATGACAATGTTTTAGAAATTCTTTCTCAGTTTCCAGTTCTTTTGAAACAAACGCTGCGAGCAAACAATAGTGATTTTTGGCCTTCTCCATTGTTACCATTAACAATGTTTCATACGACTAGTGGTACGAGTGGAACTCCGCTACGTTTGTCAGAAACTCTTGGGGAAAAAGGATTGTTTCAAGCAATTAATGAAGAATTTTTTCTTCGCATTTGTGGAACTCGCTATCCGCGCTCGCTTTACCTGACCGGATTTATGACCCCTTCACCTAATAATGAAGAGCTATTCTGGCGCGATCTCTTATTTGGCAATGTTGCTTTATCTATTTACTCATTAAACTCCTGCAATCGCGACCGAATTATTCAGTTAATTAACAACCTGAAACCACAACTAATCAGGGGTTACGCTTCAGCGGTTCATCAATTAGCTATTCTGTTAGGCGATCGCACTTTTCTATCAAAAGATCGATGCGTAGCTGTTGTCACTTCCGAAACCCTACAACCTGATTGGCGTGCTGATATTGAAAATTCAATTTGCCGGAAAGTTTTTAACTATTACTCTTCACAAGAATGCTGTCATTTAGCTGTGGAGTGTCCAGAAGGACAAATGCACATCAATCCACTAGTGGGTATTGTCGAGATCCTAGACAAATACGATCGACCCGTAAAAGAAGGCAAGCTAGGAAGGGTTGTCGTCACTGGACTGCTGCGAAAAAGTATGCCTTTGATTCGTTACGAACTAGGAGATGCTGCAATATCTACAGGTTATGCCTCAAACTGTTCTTGTGGGTTGAAATGGCCGATTATTGCTCAAGTTGAGGGAAGGTTAGAGAACCTAGTGAAAACTAGGGATGGGCGTAGGATTGGAATGCTAGGTTACAGTATTCTTAAAGACCTTCCTGGTGTTAAAGAAAGTCAGATCGTCCAGATCGATTACGAAAAATTTATCTGTAATATTGTCAAATTTGAAGCAGATTCAGTTGAAAACGAGTATTTAGAAAGGTTAATTCGCGAGCAGCTAATTAAACGTTTGCAGACAAACGTTCAGATTGAATTTAAATATCTTTCCTCCATTCCTCGTCAAGGTTCGAGAGCTAAGTTTAGCGCCGTCATTGTTGATTTTGAAGATCCTGTTGCTGATTCTGCAAACACAATGAAGCTTTAAGGAAGGTAAAAATGCTAATAACTGAAACAGCTAACAGGCAGAAAAGTCTCCAAAAAAGTAAAACGAAAATGGATGTAATCGTTGTACTCGAGCATCACTTTTTGCAGACTCCCGATCGCGCAGTGTGGACGCAGACAATGTTCCCCTATTCATTTTGGTTGCGTTACCTGGATGTTTTCGATCGGGTAAAAGTTGTGGCGCGGATGGGCAAAGTGAGGGAAATTCCTCCTGACTGGAAACGGGCTGACGGCGAGGGGGTAACATTTGCGCCAGTGCCGGACTACACCGGGCCACTTGAGTATCTTTTCCGGGCAAGGCAAGTAAAACAGGCAGTCAGAAATGCTTTAAATCGAACTGATGCGGTGATTTTGCGCGTTGGTTCCCAATTGGCTAACGATCTCGAACCCGTGCTGCGTCAAACTCAGCATCCCTACGGTGTGGAAGTTGTAGCCGATCCCTACGATGTTTTTGCCCCTGGTTCTGTGAAACATCCTTTGAGAGCTTTCTTCCGCTGGATGTTCACCCATCGATTGCAAAAGCAGTGCGATCGCGCTTGTGCTGCTGCTTACGTTACCGAACGCGCCTTGCAACAGCGCTATCCCCCAGCAAATGATGCTTTTTCAACGCACTATTCCAGCGTGGAGTTGCCGGATCTAGCTTTCTTGCCTTTTCCTCGTTCGCTTAAGCAAGTAATGCACCCTCTAACTTTAATTACCGTAGGTACGCTGGATCAACTTTATAAGGCTCCAGATGTGCTGATTGATGCTGTTGCCGTCTGCGTACAAGCGGGATTAGACCTCCAGTTAGTGCTGGTGGGAGATGGCAAACACCGAGAGGAACTGGAAGCGCAAGCTGCAAAGTTGAATTTGAGCGATCGCGTTTTTTTCCTGGGTAACTTGCCTGCGGGGGAGGCGGTGCGAACTCAGTTGGATCGGGCAGATCTGTTTGTCCTGCCATCCCATCAAGAAGGCTTGCCGCGAGCGATGATTGAGGCGATGGCACGGGCGCTTCCTTGCATTGGCTCGACTGTGGGAGGTATTCCCGAATTGTTACCGCCGGAAGATCTGGTGCCACCTGGTAATGTGGCGGCTCTAGCGAAAAAAATTCGCGAGGTAGCGAGTCACCCAGAACGCATGGCTCGGATGTCGGCTCGGAATTTATCAAAAGCAAAAGATTACAGGGAGGAGGTGTTGCGCGATCGCAGAATGGCATTTTACCGCTATGTCCGCGATACAACCAAAGCTTGGCTCAAACAAAGATACTAGCAATTTTCATGAGTTTTGCTGGAGATCTGAATGAAAAAACTGTTAATCGTGACTGCTGTTCCCAATGCCCTCAGTGCTTTCTTGCTTCCTTTTGCCGATCGTTTTCGCACACGAGGATGGCGAGTAGATGCAATGGCTCACGGTGTTTCAGCTTGTGCTGAATGTGCAAAGGTTTTCGATCGTCTTTGGGATATAGAATTTTCCCGCAGCCCTTATCATCCCCGAAATCTCTTAGTTGCTCCGGCAAAAATCCGGGAAATCGTACTTCGGGAAGGCTATGATATCGTTCACGTTCATATAGCAGTTGCAGGTTTTGTCACTCGGTACGCCCTGAAAAATTTGAAAAAATACCAAAAGCCAAAAATTATCTACACGGCTCACGGCTTTAACTTCTACAATGGGGAAAATCCCCTGAAAAACGCGATCTTTTTAACTCTGGAAAAGTTAGCAGGGCGATGGACTGATTACATAGTGACGATAAATCACGAGGATGAAGCTGCCGCCAAGCACTACGGTATCGTTCCAGCCAAAAAAGTCCGCTATATGCCGGGAATTGGCGTAGATCTTCAACAATACAACCGCAATGCTATTTCTGATGCTGTCGTAGTGCAGGCACTAAAAGAACTGGGACTGGCACCGGAAACGCCTCTGTTTTTATCAATTGCGGAGTTCATTCCCCGGAAGCGCCATCGCGACGTTTTACAGGCATTTGCGAAAGTAGCTAGACCTGAAGCCCACCTAGCTTTTGCTGGCTCTGGCCCACTGATGCCGGAAATGCAGCAGTTAGCCGCTGCGCTGGGTGTGGCAGAGAGAGTCCATTTTTTAGGTTTTCGGCGGGACATTCCGACTTTGATAAAGGCTTCGGTAGCAACGGTACTGGTTTCGGAACAGGAGGGGCTACCCAGGAGCGTGATGGAGTCTTTGTGCTTGGAAGTTCCAGTTATCGGTACTGAGATTCGGGGTATCAAGGATTTATTGGAAGGAGATTGCGGTTTACTCGTTAAGTTGGGCAATGTGGAGGAACTTTCTCAGGCCATGACTGGGATTTTAGACCACCCCATAGCCGCAAAAGCAATGGGCAAAAGGGGAGGGGAACTTATGGCTAGCTATGACTTGCAGCATATTCTCAATTTGCACGAAGCGTTGTATGCAGAGGCGTTAGAACAGGTCAAGCAGATGGTTCCTGTTTAGAAGTAAGAATTTATCTTATCAATTTTTTGATTTTTGGCAAGGCAGGTGAAAACAATGGATATTAAATTTGAGCTTCGACAAATAGCGGTGGCGACAGAAGGGTTTTTCGATCCTCAGCCCATGTGCCAAAAGTAGAAAAAGATCTTTCAGAAGTGCGTGACAGAAAATAGTCCCTGTGAAACGTACTAACGTTCTTACACACAAGGTAATCAGAACAGGGGCACCTACCGAACCTCTTGTCAATCAATGATTGACTTACAAAAGTTCGGGTATTAAAAGATGAAAATCTTACATATTTGTGCCCTTAGCATCACTGCTGAAGGACTTTTAAAACCTCAAATAGACTACTTCTTATCTCAGAATGTATCGGTTGAAATAGCCTGTTCCCCAGGGGTGGAAGCGGAACGTTTGCAACAGCAAGGTTACGTCGTTCATCCGATTAAAATTGAGCGGCGAATTTCACTATTACCTAATCTCAAAAGTATTTATAATCTGGTAAAATTGATGTGTGAAAACCAATACGATCTCGTTCACGTTCATACTCCAATAGCTGCGGTATTAGGCCGGATCGCTGCTAAATTGGCTGGGGTAAAACGGATTGTTTATACCGCTCATGGTTTTCCATTTTACGAACAATCTCCACCCCTTGAATATGCCGTTTACTTTACCATTGAAAAATTGGCGGCATTATTCACTGACCTAATCTTGACCCAAAATTATGAAGATGTTGCCACCGCGAAACAAAAGGGTCTTTGTTCACCGGAAAAAATAGCTTACTTGGGAAATGGGATAGATATCGATCGATTTAAACGCGATCGTCTTTTTCTCACCTATCAAAAACAATTACGGGACTCTTTCAATATTCCCGCGACTGCCAATTCGATCGTCGGTACCATTGGACGTTTAACTCGCAAAAAAGGGGCTGCCTACTTAATTGAAGCAGCTGCCTCATTACTGCCGCAGTTTCCCAATCTACATATTTTGATTATTGGCCCCCAACTAAGCAGCGATCCAGAACCTTTTCAAACCGAGTTAATTGATAAAATTCGCACTTGGGGTCTCGAAGATCGCGTTACTCTGACAGGTCAACGTCAAGATATACCAGAATTGTTGGGACTTTTAGATATTTTTGTATTGCCATCTTTCCATAATGAAGGACTTCCTCGCTCAATTCTCGAAGCGATGGCAATGAATTTACCAGTTGTTGCTACGGATATTCGCGGCTGCCGAGAAGCCGTTATCCACGAAAAGACAGGTCTGATCGTTCCTTCTCAAAATAGTGAAAAGTTAGCCGAAGCTTTAGCAAAATTATTGTCAAATATCGAATTGAGAAAAGCTTATGGATTAGCGGGAAGGCAACGAGTGGAAGCTGAATATGACGAGCAATTTGTCTTCAAAAGGCTTGAAAAATACTATCAAAAATTAGGTATTAATTTTCTGGATTATTATTACCCAGTAGTAAATCACGCCTAATTCTCTATTTTTAAAACTTATCCTTAAGGAGGGGCAAATGATAACGGAAATTTGGACGGAAGAAAACTGGCAAGAGTTGGAAAAAAAATATCTGAAAAATCGGCCAGAAATTCGATTTAATCTGGTATTTAAACGTTTATTAGATTTGGCGATCGCCAGCCTTGGCATCCTCATCTTACTACCAGTTTTAGCTTTAATTGCCTTAGCAGTCCGCTTAAGTTCCCCAGGCCCGATTTTATTTCGTCAAGAACGACTGGGGAAGCTAACAAAACCTTTTGAAATTTATAAATTTCGGACGATGGTTGATGGTGCAATTTATCAAGGTGCCGGAATTAATACTTTTAAGGGCGATCCTCGCGTCACTGCGATCGGTCGATTATTACGCGAATATCATCTTGATGAATTACCACAACTATTCAATGTTTTAAAGGGTGAAATGAGTTTAGTAGGGCCTCGACCGCTGTTAGTTCAGTGTTTACCAACTTACACCGATGAGCAAAAACAACGCTTCTTAGTTTACCCAGGTATTACAGCTTGGGAGGCAGTAAAAGGAGGTCTGATCAACACATTAGAGGAGCGGCTAAGTCTAGATGTTTGGTATGTCAATCATTGGAATTTTTGGTTAGATTTAGTTATCATTTTTAGGACAATTCCCGTGGTCTTTACTAAAGAAGGTGCATATCCTAAAGATGATTTGTCTGTCAAACGTAATAAATAGAAAAAAGCCGTTTAACTAATCATTTATTGCAAGTTTAATTAAATTAATGGAGGATTGCTATATGACGATCGCAGTAATTCATCAACCACAATATTTGCCATATCTGGGTTTCTTCCACAAACTGAACCAAGGCGATATTTTTATCGTAATGGATAGCGTGCAATTTATGCGGCGCGGTATTCAACACCGCAACAAAATTAAAACCAACAAAGGTGAACAATGGTTAACAGTTCCCGTATTTCATCAATCCTCTAGAGAAGAAGAATATATCAAAGAAGTGCAGATTGACTCAGAACTTCCTTGGGCACGGAAGCATTGGAATACACTACTTACCAACTATTCTCCTGCTCCTTATTTTGATAAATACGGCGCTGAACTCCAAAAATTGTTGGAAAAAGAATGGCATTATCTCTGCGAGCTTGACATGAGTTTGATTCAATGGATTATGGAAGTTTTAGGAATTAAAAAAACAATAGTTTATTTGTCTGAATTGGCAGTAAAAGGAAGTAAAAGCCAACTTTTGATTGACGCTTGTAAAGCAGTGGGTGCTGATACTTACTTATCTGGTTCTGGCGGTAAAGAATATATGAATTTATCACTTTTTGAAGCTGCCGGAATCAATGTAATTTGGCAAGAATTTAACTCCCCATCCTACAATCAATTGTTTCCAGAATTGGGCTTTATACCTAGTTTATCCATTATTGATACTTTATTCTGTTGCGGCTCGGAAACGAGGAACTTTTTAGGAACTAATTAAGTGAGTAAACTGATGAAAAATAAAATTCTAATAATAGCACCTCATGCTGATGACGAAGTGCTTGGTGTTGGGGGAACAATGGCTCGATTTGCTGCCGAGGGTGCTGAAGTTTATGTAGTCATCGCTACCCAAGGTTACCCACCTGATTACTCAGAAGAAGTGTCTAAAATTGTTCGCGAACAAGCTTTGGTTGCTAATCGATTACTTGGGGTAAAACAAACCCAATTTCTGCCTCTACCAGCAGCGAATTTAGATAGCGTTCCCTACCGAGAAATTAATAATCAGTTGGTCGAAGCTATTCACAACATCCAACCACAGATTCTTTATATTCCTTTCAATGGCGATCTTCATGTAGACCATCAAAGAATTTTCTTATCAGCTTTGGTAGCGGCGCGACCCAATCTTATTAATACACCAAACAGAATTTATGCTTACGAAACTATGTCGGAAACTAACTGGAATGCTCCTTATTTAACCCCTAATTTTGTCCCGAATGTTTTTGTGGATATTTCCGATTATTTAGAAATGAAAATTGAAGCGATGGAACTTTATGCTTCTCAACTCAAACCTTTTCCTCACGAACGATCGATTGAAGCTTTAAGAGCATTAGCAACTTTACGAGGAAGTACGGTAGGACGGTTCGCTGCGGAAGCGTTTGTTCTAGTGCGAGAAATTATTTAAAAGGATCGAAATGATATGCTTTCAGAATTTATTTTACCCAACGATCCCAAATGGAAACATTTTCTCGAACTGGCTGTACACGACTTTTACCATCTGCCAGAGTATGTTTCTTTATCAGCAAAATACGAACGAAGTCAACCTATAGCTTTCTATGGCGAGTTAGATGAAGCTGCTTTTTTGGTTCCTTTATTAACTCGAAAAATTCCAGAAAGCCTTGAAGCACCAGATAATTGGTACGATGCAACCACCCCTTATGGCTATCCAACACCACTCTTAATTCCTCCTGATGATACATCGAATTTAGAGATTTTTCTCAAGTCTTTTCAAGAAATGGGAGCGGCATCTGGAATGATTAGCGCATTCTTCCGTTTACATCCTTTGTTGCCGCAAAATTTAGATGTATTAGCTAAATTTGGCAAAGTTGTCAAACATGGTCAAACTGTATATATCGACTTGTCTTCATCTATTGAAGAAATGTGGTCGCAAACCCGAAAAGATCACCGAAAAGATATTAACAAACTGACCAAATTAGGTTTTCAAGCCCTCATCGATAATTGGAGTTTTTTTGACAAATTTATTGCCATCTATCGAGCAAATATGCAACGGGTATCAGCTAGCGAATTTTACTTTTTTGATGAGAGTTACTTTGTTGATTTGCGTTCTATTCTTGGCGATCGCCTACACCTTTGCACTATCTTATCTCCGGAAGGACAAGTTGCTTCCAGTTTGCTGTTCACGGCAATTAATGGCATCGTGCAAACCTATCTTTCAGGAACATTTGATAAGTACCTTTCTTTAGCGCCATCTAAGTTAGAAATTGATGTGGTGCGACGTTGGGCTAAGGAAAACGGACATCACGTTTTTCATTTGGGCGGAGGAGTAGGTTCTCGTCTTGATTCTTTATTTAAATTCAAATCAGGGTTTTCTAATTTAAGAGCAGATTTTTACACTTATAGGATGATTCTTGATATTGAAAAATATAAAAATCTTGTTCGAGCTTGGGAGCAAAAGTATGGAAAACTCAGCTATGGTGGTAATGATTTTTTCCCCTTTTATCGACTAGCCGAACCATGTTCGTAATAAAAAGTTTTTCCTACTAGGATAATCAATTAACAAATGGAGATTCCCATTATGAAATCTAGTTTTTCTTGGCTTAATGCTTTTAGTTTGTTGTTACCTAACTTCCTACGAGAAGACTACTCGCCCTATAAATGCAATGTCTCGCCCAACCGAGAAAACTATAATTTTCGGGCGCGAAGGATACATTTACAAAATAGGATCAAAACTTGGATAAATACAGGTAAAAATCCTTTTTTAAAGCCAGTGGAATGCAAGAATTGTCTATTCGATACGCGGATACCGAACATATACATTGGCTCTGATGGTCTTTGCAATATGTGCATGACATACAAAAAGAATTTTAAATTAGAAATTCTTCAGAGCGAACTAGAAACATTTATCAATACTCCGCGAGAGAAAGGCGTAAATATAGATGCAGTCGTAGCATTTTCCGGGGGTAAAGACAGCGCAGCCGCCCTTTATTGGGCGAAAAAGAAATTAAATTTAGAGGTGGTTGCTGTCTTAGTACAAAACGGGTTTATTCCCGATTTAGTTATTAATAATGGTCGAAATTTGTGTGACAAATTAGGTGTCGAACTTGTTGTTTTAACCATAGAGCTTGCACCTTTTTTAAAAGACATGATGGATAAAAATTTTACCAACGGTTATCCTTGCTATAAATGCGGAGAAATGTTTCACAAAGAAATTCAAAAATACTGTGGAGACAAGGGTATTAATCGGGTGATTTTAGGACGTAACTGGTGGCGTTGGATTGAACCAGAAGTTCGTTCTGTGCGGTGGGTGAAAGATGAAGCATCTGGGCTAAATATGCAGTTCTTTTCTTTGCCATTTGCTTTGCAGTTAACTGAAAAGGATGTTTTTAATATGCTGGATGAAATCGGTTGGAAAACTGTAAAAATACACGGAAATAGTACTAACTGTGTCATTCCTGGATTAATAGAATATCCCATATATCAAAGATTGGGTTATCATCCAGAGCTAAATTTGCTCTCCAGGGAAGTAATTGCAGGTTTTCTTGATAAAGAAGCAGCAAAAGAACAACTTGCAGATATCAAAGATAATACAGAGATTCTGCTGAATATGGTTAACAAGAAGCTGGAAGAATCTCAAAGTTATCAAGACAAAAAGGATACTTAACCTTATCTGCAACTGCAACAACTAAATGCTTTCTGTTGTTGCAGACATTTTTTTAGCGAGAAATTTCTAAATACGTGACTTTTATTTGATAAATGTTTGATACCAAACTATTGAAGAGGTTTTACTATGTCAACTTTAACAAAAAATTTCAGCAATAAAGAAGTTTACCGTACTAAAGAATTTAGTCGTTGGGCTTATGGGAACGGTTTGTTACCTGAAGAAGAATATTTAATTGCCAACTATCTGGATCGAAGTAAAAGCACGATCGAAGCTGGAACGGGGGGGGGAAGAATTTTGTTAGAAATGAGCAAGTTAGGTTTTACTTCTCTTTCTGGTTTTGATTACTTATCCGAATTTATTGAGGTGGCAAAAAAGAGAGACGTAGATGGCAATATTGATTTTCAGGTTCAAGATGCTACCAAATTAAATTACGAAGATGGTAGTTTCGAGCAAGCTTTATATTTATGCCAAATGATTTCTTCCATAGATGATGAATTGGGAAGATTAAAAGCTTTAAAAGAAGCTTACCGCATTCTTAAGGTGGGGGGGATAGCTTTATTTTCATTCCTCAGTTTTGATTCCAGAATCAATAATGCTGTATATCACTTCTACGTGGAGTATATTCGCTTTTTGCGAAAATTACGCAGTTCCGATCGTTCAATTCAATATCTGCCTTGGCTTAGGTTTGAAAAACGGCCAAACTTGGCAGCGTTATTTGATGGAGGAGCGCACGTTTATTGGTACAAGTTTCAAGAAGCTTATCAGCTTTTAAGAGATGTGAATTTTCAGTTAGTTGCTTATGGTTCTCGTTACCAATTGAGCCAAGGTACGATTTGTGAATTTCCGACAGTAATAGATAACAAATCTATTACAGGAATGCTATACTTTGTTTGTCAAAAATGAATAGCTCATTTTCTAATGTGGCTAAACCAATTCTTCTGTCAACGCCGCATATAGGCGATCGCGAATTAGAGTTCGTCCGAGAAGCTTTTGATACCAATTGGATTGCTCCGGTTGGCCCTCATGTAGATGCGTTCGAGCAAGAATTCTGCCAGCTAGTTGGCGCTTCCCATGCTGCTGCCGTGAGTTCGGGTACTGCGGCTTTGCATTTAGCTCTAAAATTAGCAGGTATTCAAGCAGGAGATGAAGTTTTTTGCTCGACGCTGACTTTTATTGCTAGTGCTAGTCCGATTACTTATTTAGGTGCAAAACCTGTCTTTATTGATAGCGATCGCACTAGCTGGAACATCAATCCCCAATTATTAAGGCAAACATTAGATAAAAAAGCTAAAATTGGCAAATTACCGAAAGCAGTTATTATTGTACATTTATACGGGCAAAGTGCCGATATTAATCCGATCCTAGAAACTTGCGATCGATACGAAATTCCCTTAATTGAAGACGCGGCTGAATCTCTCGGCGCTACCTATCAAGGTAAATCTCCCGGTACTTTTGGCAAAATTGGCATTTTCTCATTTAATGGCAATAAAATTATCACCACTTCCGGCGGGGGAATGATAGTTTCTGAAGATTCAAAGCTAATAGAAAAAGCTCGTTTTTTATCTACTCAAGCCCGCGATCCCGCTCCCCATTATCAACATTCAGAAATCGGTTACAATTACCGATTAAGCAATGTTTTGGCGGGGATCGGTCGCGGGCAATTACGAGTTTTAGAAGACAGAGTAAACGCCAGAAGAAATAACTTTGCAGTATACCAACAAGCTTTGGGAAAATTGCCAGGAATTGAATTTATGCCAGAAGCAAACTTTGGACGCCCTACTCGTTGGCTAACTTGTTTAACGATCGATCCGGAAGCTTTCGGTGCAGATAGAGAACAAGTACGTTTAGAGCTTGCCAAACAGCAAATCGAAGCCCGACCAGTTTGGAAACCTTTGCATTTACAGCCTGTATTTGCTAATTGCGAATATTTTGGCGGTGCAGTAGCAGAAGATTTATTTAATCACGGTCTTTGTTTACCCTCCGGTTCTAATTTAACCAGGGAAGATTTAGAACGAGTGATTAACGTCATATTAACTCAATCCGCTAATTACTCGAAAACGTAATATCATGTCCGATTAATTAGTTTTAATTACCGAATTCGTGCAAAAACCCGAACACCTTCTCTCCCCTGCCCCCTGTTCCCCTGCCACATTGATGGCAGGGCGATCGTAAAATCAGTTTAAATTGTCACGGCTGTATCTGTCGGGCTACTGGTCGTTGCACCGGAATAAATTAAACCGCGCTGCATATCGAGGGTAAGAATTGCCCCATCGCGAATAGTTTGAGTAGCATTTTTCACGCCTACGATCACGGGTACGCCCAAACGCAACCCAATAATGGCAGCATGAGAAGTTAAGCTTTCTTCCTCGGTAATCACTCCGGCGGCTTTGCGAATGGCATCGACAAATTCGGCGCTGGTGCGAGGCGCGACTAAAATTTCCCCTTGACCGAAGTTACCGATATCGACGGAGTTACGCGCTACTCGCGCCCGCCCGCTAACGGAACCGGAACCTAAAGCAGTTCCTTTACCCAACACGGCAGTGACTACTTCCACTTTAATCAAATCCGTCGAACCCGAAACGCCTTGCAGGGTACCCGCCGTCATCACTACCAAATCCCCTTCCGTGAGTAAACCTCTTTCCTGGGCTACGTTAAGGGCAGCTTGGAAAGTTTGGCTGGTCGAAGCTAATTCCAACATCAAGAGGGGTTTCACGCCCCAGACCATTTGCAGTTGCCGCGCCACATCGACGTGGGGAGTCACGGCGATAATTGGGGTGGTGGGACGGAATTTCGAGACGTTACGGGCGGTAGAACCAGTTTTGGTTAAACTCATGATCGCAGCCGCGCCGAGTTGTTCGGAAATTTGACCGACCGCTTGACTGATCGCGTTGGGAATGGAACGACCGTTGTTAGAAATAGTGTGAGTGGTAATTTTTTCTGCTTGTTCTTGTTCGATGCGAACGGCGATGCGGGCCATTGTCGCGACGGCTTCCACCGGGTATTTACCAACGGCGGTTTCGTTGGAAAGCATCACCGCATCCGTTCCGTCGAGAATCGCGTTGGCTACGTCGGAAATTTCGGCACGGGTGGCGCGGGGGTTGTTCACCATACTATCCAACATTTGGGTAGCGGTGATGATGGGAATTCCCAGTTTGTTAGCTAAGGTAATCAGGCGTTTTTGCAGGATCGGTACATCTTCTGCCGGTAGTTCGACTCCTAAGTCTCCTCTAGCAATCATCACGCCATCGCACAGGGGAAGGATCGATTCCATTTGTTCGATCGCTTCGTGTTTTTCGATTTTGGCAATCACTGGTACTCGCTTACCAGCACTAGAGATAATTTCTTTAATTTCCAGTACGTCTTGGGGATTGCGAACAAAACTGAGGGCTACCCAATCAACGCCTTGATCTAAACCGAACATTAAATCTTTCCGGTCTTTGTCGGTCAAGGCTTTAATGGAAAGGTAAACGCCGGGGAAGTTCACGCCTTTACTGTTGGAAAGGGTGCCGCCTACAACAACTCGACAGTGTAGGTTTTCGGCGGCGCGGTCTATTTTTTCCACCCGCATTTCGACTTTGCCGTCGTCTAGGAGAATGGTAGCTGTTTCGGGAACTTCAGCAGCGAGATTTTCATAAGTGACGGAACTGATTTCTTGGCTACCAACTATCTGGCGACTGGTCAAAATAAAGGGATCGCCTTTTTTAAGTTCGATCGAACCGTTTTCAAATTTGCCCAATCTAATTTTCGGCCCTTGCAGGTCTTGTAAGATACCCACTGGCTGATTTAGCTCAAAGGATGTTTGCCGAATTAAGCGGATGTTCCTTTGGTGTTCTTCATGAGTACCGTGCGAAAAGTTTAGCCGTAAGGTGGTCGCGCCAGCTTCAATGAGCGCTTTCAAAACTTCTGGGCTACGAGTTGCTGGGCCAATGGTGGCAACTATTTTGGTTCGACGCTGGGAATTTTCCAATTGCATTGATTGAGATCCAGGGGATAGAAGAGAAGATTAACACTAGAGCGTTATTTCATTCCATATCTGAAAGGAAGAAGCAATCACAGTCGGTTTTGAATATGGCTTCTTCTATACAAAAATTTATTGTTCCAGTGTCAGTATCGTATACTACGTACTGCTAACCCCACAACCACGATCGCACCGTCATTCCCACTGAATCGGTTTGTTTGTAAGAAATTAGTAAGTCTTTAAAAATGTCGTAAGCCATTTGATGGCAAGACAAAATCTGTTGACACACCAAAAAGTTAGCAACTACAAAGGGTACTTTATCACGACCGAGGCAGGCCGATCGCAGGTAATCAATCAGTGGCGCGTTTTCGATCGCCCACTGATTGATTCTGGCAGGACTTACCCTTGGGCGTGGCTAGCAACCCGGTTTTTATATTTATATGCCAAATTCATCTGGATAGCGCTCGATCTCGTTTAGGAAAATTCTTCTTTATCTTTTCCAAGTCGCCCGTTCTCTGAGAATCACTCGACCGTTTTGACGAACTATTAATTCAGTGCGAGTTAGCGTATAACTGGTATTAGCATTAACTGCGACAAATCGGTCTCTAGTATAGCTTTGCAACGGAAGAGTAATCCCATTTCCTCCATTTTTAGCCATACCGACGTAAGTATTCGGTTCGTCGCCGCCACAAATATAAATTAAAAATCTTCTGGTTTCCGCACTTACGAACTGACTACCACCGCTCTCTTCCGGACAAACCGTTGTTTCTTGAGCGATTAAAATAGCATCCGATGTTGATACGATGTTTGGTGTGGTATCGTTTTTTTTCAAGCTATTAATAGCCGCCGCCGTCGCCAAAGGTGTCAAGCATAAAGCAGCGCCAACACTTAATGCCAATAACTGCCACGTTTGATGGCGATCGAATTTTATTCCTTGCCAAGACATAGATTAATTATTACCTAAATTTCAATCAATTGGTTATTTCTGTTGTTCTGGCAGCTTAACCCAACCTAGTGAAAAAGTCCACATCTTTAATGATTTCTTTGCAATAAGACCTATTAAACTCAATTAATAAGTTTCCTTTAATTAAAATGAGCAGTAGCAGAGGCTAAATGCTTTTGCAAAGTTGCTTGAGGAAGTGGCCCTTGTAAATGATTCCAAGGTAATACTCGGTCAGTTGACCAGTGACGATGCACGTAAAAATCTAACTCTGGTAGTTTGCCCCGTAATTCTTTAAATCCCCGACGGTAACTACCTAAAGAATCACCATAATGGCGAGTTAATTCTAATAAATGAGATAACCGCCTGTCACCCCTTGATAGCAACGCTTGAACGAGCGAATCTTTGTAACTTTCCGGTCTGAATTCTATTCCCTGAGGCTTTAATTGCTTCTCCAAAAATTTTAACCGCTTTTCGGCTTCCGGATTCACTCCTAACCACTGGAAAGGGGTATGTGCTTTTGGTACGAAAGTGCTACAACCTAATGTTAAACGCAAACCAGGAGCAGCTTTTTTAATGTCCCGCATCATGGCAACTGTGGCTTCTACATCAATAGTTTCTTCACCGGGAATACCTACCATACCGTAAAGTTTCATGCTTTTTAATCCACCAGCTTTAGCATTAATGGCGGCTTGGATAATTTCCTCATTGTGCAGCTTTTTATTGATAATTTGTCTGACTCTTTCCGAACCGCTTTCTACAGCGATCGTGATCGAATTAGTACCGTGTTTGGTTAAAGTTGCAGCCAATTTTTCAGTGACGGTGTTGGTACGTACAGAAGCGATACTTAAGCGAATGCCATCATATTTCGGTTGACTCAAGTAATCTAATAATCCTTCAAATTCCGGATGTTGAGTCACCGAAGCACCTAATAACCCCAATCTATCCGTGACTGCCAATCCTCGTTCGATCGCCGGAATCAAAGAAGTTTCCATACTGGCGGTACGAAAAGGCAAAGTTAGATAACTTGCCAAACAAAAGCGGCACATTTCCGGACAGCTGCGTACTACTTCCACCATATAAATATTTTCCCAAGCTGCTTTTTCCGTAACTACTGTGGAAGCAGACAGGACATTACCACGATAAGTTTGCTTTTCAACGACTGGGGGAATTTCTGAATCTATCGGTTGAATTGCGGCAATTTCTTCAGTTAAATCGCGATAGGTAACTTTGTATAAACTCGGCACGTAAATACCGGGAACGGTGGCTAATTTTTTCAGTTGAGTTTGCCTATCTTCCCGGCGTACTTCTTTATACGCTTCAATAAAATTATCCAGTAAAAGTTCTCCATCTCCCAGTAAAATAACATCGAAAAATTCCGCAAATGGTTCTGGATTTGCCGTCAATACGGGACCGCCACCAAATATCAACGGATGCTCATCTTTACGGGTACGAGAACGGAGGGGAATGCCTAATAGTTCTAGCAAATTCAGGATATTTAAATAATCTAGTTCCCAGGATAGGGAAAACCCGATTAATTCCGGATTTCTGGGTAGGGATTCGTGAGTGTCGGTGAATAAACGCTTTACTGCGATATCCCGACGCATTGCCAAGGTTGACCATACTACTTGATAACCCAGGCTGGTGATGCCAACAGTATACTCGTTAGGAAAAGCAAAAATGGTGGGAATTGCATCGCTGTTGGGGGTTACAGGATGAAATAGCAGGCGTTCGGCAAAAAAAACAGAATCAGTCACGGGCATTTAAACAGTGTAAATAAGATGAACGATCGAGCGAATTGTTCTCTTTTAGCCTAACATTTATGATGGTTGATTTTGTCTGGTACTATTGGGGGGGAAATTGATTGCTTTGATGTTAGGTGAATGCTAATCGAACAAATTGGTAATACTCGACTTTCATAGGCGATCGCATGGGGTTTACTCTTTATAGAGATAAAAAATATCTGTCTTTCCGAGCGCCGATTTTCCCCTTATATTGACAGTAAATCAGTACTACCAATTGGCTACCAACCTCAACCGGGACAAGCAAAAGCAGTTTTAGTATAATGTGGGGCTAGTTCCCAGATTTCCGGGGGACGCAAAATAAAAGAATTAGCCAAAAACTCTTTAGGTGACCTAAAATTCACAAAAGTACTCTAGCGTGTCTACCTACCATAACCTAAGTCAGCAGCAAATTAACTAAACACCTTGTCATGAATGACAACCATTTCCCGGCTAAAACAGTCTCTAAGTAGTAACTGGTTATAGAAACCAGCTTATATTAAAGCTGTTTAGCCATTTCACACCATAAGATAACGAAAATCAAAACGAGTTTTAGCTTGGCCAGTGCTGCGTGTGAGGATCTCAAGTGACAAAATTTATTCCCAAACTCAAACAAATTTCTACCAAGTTCAGCGGTTTTGAAACTGAACTAGAACCAGTATCGGACAAAGATTCCCAGCCGATCGAACTGGAACCTCCTTTTACGAACGAAGCTGGCAATCATCAAAGCGATCGCATTTCCCAGACATTACCTTCCGATCGGCAGCCAGAAAACCACCCTACCCCGGAAACCGTGACTTACAACCTCGAGGATCTCGGAGAAGAAGAAGAAGAAGACAAAGAATCCTTTCCCCCCGTACCCCCCGCTTGGGAAGCTTCTCCTAGCAACCCTCCAAATGGTCAACATACCACAGCTAAACCTAGCGTTGGAAAAAAAACCAGCGTTTTAGTGCCAACCACTAATCTGCTAGCCGGATTTAAGCAAGTTTCCGGCAAAACCAAGCAAGACCTCCAAGGATTCGCTCGCAAAGTACTAAGCTCACCTTGGCTAGACCCCAAAAACCCCCTGTATCGCACTCGTAAGTTTTGGGTGGGGGTTGGTTTGGGGGTGGGAGTAGGGGGAACCGCGATCGGCATCGGGGCAACTTGGTGGTCGTTAGAGCGCAGCTTGCCCGATCCTAACTACGTTTTTAGCTTTGTACGGGACGGAACTCTCACCATCAAAGCCCTGGACGGTTCGATTTTGCAACAAATCGGGCCGGCCACTCGCGAAAAATACGACCTCCAACAAATGCCTCCCCAGCTAGTACAAGCTTTTATCGCCGCCGAGGATCACCGCTTCTACCAACATAAGGGAGTTGATTATCAAGGGGTAGCCAGAGCTTTCGCTACCAACCTGATGGCTAGAAACGTGGTGGAAGGCGGCAGTACGATCACTCAACAATTGGCAAGAATAGTCTTCCTCACCCCAGAACGTACCTTGGGGCGCAAACTTCAAGAAATGATGCTGGCTCAAAAAATGGAACAAAAAATGAGCAAACAGCAAATCTTGGAGCGTTATTTGAATTTGGTATATCTAGGGGAAGGTGCCTATGGAGTGGCAGATGCCGCTTGGGTTTACTACAGCAAATCCCTCCAAGACTTAACCTTACCGGAAATAGCCACCATTGTCGGCGTCACGCCCGCCCCCAGCATCTTTTCGCCCCTCAAAAATCTCGAAGGTGCCCAAGAGCGACGCAATATCGTATTGAATCGGATGCAGCAAGCTGGCTTTATCACTCCAGAACAAGCCAAAGCAGCCGCAGCAACGCCGATCGCCCTGCAACCCGCCCCGCCCAAACGACTTTCGACGGAAGCAGAGTATTTTACTGCCTACATCCAACAAGAATTACCCAAATACGTTTCGCCAGATGCGATCGAAGCTGGTGGCTTGACGGTAGAAACCTCCCTCAACCGAGATTGGCAAAGTGCTGCCGAAACCGCAGTACGAGAAATCGTCAAAGAATATGGCCCCGGACAGCGGTTCGGTCAAGGCGCTTTAGTCGCGATCGACCCCCGCAATGGGGAAGTAAAAGCATTGGTGGGGGGAACGGATTTCGATCGCACTAAATTCAATCGCGCTACTCAAGCTCAACGTCAACCAGGGTCTACCTTCAAAGGGTTTTTGTATGCGACGGCTATCGCAGGCGGCTTTTCTCCCTACCGAGGTTACTTAGACGCCCCCTTAACCGTAGATGGCTATACCCCCAAAAACTTCGACGGCGAAAACAACGGCTGGATCTCGATCCGCGACGCCCTCGCCAAATCCGTGAACGTAGTGGCCGTGAGAGTTTTACTCGACGTGGGATTTCAACCCACGATCGATATCGCCCGGAAAATGGGCATCAAATCCGAATTAAAACCCACCTATTCCCTCGCATTGGGCGCTTCTGAAGTCAACTTACTCGAACTGACCAGCGCTTACGGCACTCTGGCAACCAATGGCGTCCATACAGAACCTCACGGCATTCGCCGCGTCCTCGACCGACGCGGAAACGTCCTCTACCAAGCTAACTTCAAATCCCAACCAGCCATCGACGCCGACACATCCTCGATCGTGACTTGGATGTTACAAGAAGTAGTCAAAGGCGGTACCGGTCGCGCCGCTTACTTACCAGACCGACCGGTGGCAGGCAAAACAGGTACTTCCGACCAAGCACGGGATCTCTGGTTTATCGGCTATATCCCTCAAATGGTCACCGGCGTTTGGTTGGGTAACGATGATAACACTCCCACTTGGGGAGCGAGCAGCACCGCCGCTCGGACTTGGCATAAATTTATGGTGAAAGCGGTAGAGGGAATGCCCGTAGAGAAGTTTTCAGAACGACCCCAAAAGCTGGAAGGTCGCAAAGCCACTCTCGCCCTCCAACCAATTAAACCAGGAAAAGTTTATTCTCCTAAAGTTGCCACATCTAGAAGTAACAGAGATGATGATGACGATCGCAATTCTCGCACGGTGCGATCGGTTCGCAGACAAGAAAATGTTACCTCGACCGCCACTCGTCGCGCCCGCTCGCAAAGCGATAGCAATTCGATCGCCCCTTCTGCTCGACGCCAAACAGCATCGGCTAGAACTGTAGTACGCACCAGACGCCGCTATAGCCAAGCCGCAGTTAACACGGATAACACTTCATCTTCATCACCCCGCCGCACTTCCTCTCGAAGCATCCGTCGGCGTTACTCTACTTCCACTAACTCCGCATCAACACCGCCAGTTCAACAGCCTCGTCGTCGGCGCTATTCCAATAGTAATAACAACGCTCAAGCACAATCATCGCCTCCGACGCAGCGCCGTTCTAGAACACAACAGTATAGCTCTCGGTCTGCTTCACAGCCAACTCGTCGTTCCTCAGTACAGACAGCCACTCGCAGACAGCGTTATAACAGCACCCCTAAACCCTCAACTTCTACCGCCCAAACCTCCCGGCGTTCAGTCCGCAGTAGGAGTACTAGGTCTTCTCAGCCAGCACCAGCAGCATCACGGCAATTACCATCTCTTGCCAAACCCCAACCCGCTGCTGCTCCACCTACCATTGAATTAAATACTCACAGGTAATTCCTGGTGTCAGGAGGATGGGAGGATGGGGAGCAGGGGAGCAGGGGAGATAAATATAATAAATTTTCATCCTTTATCCTTCAGACTTCATCCTTCAGCCTTCAGACTTCATCGTTCATCCTTCAATTTATACTTGGGGAGGATGGATAATTGTACTTATTTTCTATAACCTGTAAAGAGTAATTTATTTAGGAGTGAATTAGCCATGATGATATTAATGGAAGTAGCTACCAATGCGCCTCACTTTCCCTTGTCCTTTACCTTAGTTTATGTAGTTGGCTTCATTGCCGCAGTCACCATTGGCTCGATCGCTTGGTATAATTCCAAGCGGCCCGTAGGTTGGGAAGATAAAGAACGCCCCGGCATCGTACCGGAAGTTAAAAAAGAAGAAACTCCCGGTGTGGGCAGCCCTAAAAGTTAATACGGTAATTAGTCATTTGTCATCGGTCATTAGTCATTTGCGATCTGTTTAATGACTAATGACTAATGACATACCTGGTTTTTAGCTAATTTTGGACATCAACCCATCGGCGATAAAGCTTTTGAATTTCTCCCAACACGCGAGTTTTCATTGTTTGAGGAGATTCATTGGCTGGATCGAGTTGCTGCAACCGCGATAAAAGTTTAGCTTCTTCATTCGCTACGTTGCCATCGCTATAGATTAAAGCGCTGATGGCTTCGATCAAGTTTTGGCACTCTTCCGAAGTAGGGTGTTCCCCTAAATATTCTTCCACCCAACGATAGCACTCATCTGGCGATACCGACCGCAATTCATACAGCAAAGGCTTGATTTCCGGATCGTCTTCAATACCCTTTTCTTTTGCTACTCGATGCAGATATTCTCTTTCTTCTGGCTGAATTTTCCCATCAATCCAGGCAGCACCAATCAGAATTTTTACCAACTTTTTCACATCCATAAACTTTCTCCTTTACTCGATTTTAGATTTTAAATTTTTGATTTTAGATTGAGGGCTTACCTACTCACCCCCGCATCCCCTTCTTTCCTCAACCGCACCATAAAAAAACCATCCATTCGATGTCGGTGCGGCCAAACTTTTAGCCATCCAGGAGCCATTGTAAAGGGTGCTAAGGGCGAATTAGGTGCTGGCGGTTCAATTTGCCAATTCGGATGCGTCTCCAAAAAAGATTCGATTACTCTTTCATTCTCTAACGGATGTAGCGTACAAGTTGAATAAACCAAAATGCCACCATTCTTGACAAAAGACGCACCTGATGCTAACAATTCCCGTTGCATCACCGCTAGTTCCGCCACCGTTTCCGGAGTTTGTCGCCAACGCGCATCCGCATGGCGGTGCAAAGTTCCCAATCCCGAACATGGCACGTCGAGTAATACTCTGTCCGCAGAATTGATAAACTGCGGTTGGTGGCGACTATCGCCAGTGCAGATTTGAATAGATTTTAAATTCAAGCGTTGGGCATTTTCTTTTAACTTTTTGAGACGGGAAGGAGTGCGATCGCAAGCCCATATCCGACCATTATCCCCCATCAATTCAGCAATGTGCGTTGTTTTTCCTCCCGGTGCCGCACAAGTATCAATTATCACTTCCCACGGTTGCGGATCGAGTAAATGGGTTACCATTTGAGCGCTGCTATCCTGCACTACCCACCATCCCTCTTTAAAACCAGGTAAATTTTGCATTGCACCAGTACTGCCAATTAACCTCAATCCTTGCGGTAAATGAGGAATTTTCCTCACTAAAATACCCGCTGATTTGAACGCCTTTTCTACTTCTTCTAGGGTTACTTTTAGAGAATTGATTCGCAAATCAATTACTGGCGTTTCATTCATCCATTCGCACAATTGCGCTGTTTCTTCTTCTCCCAATTGTTCTAGCCAAAGTTGCACGATCCAATCGGGAAAACTAGATAAAATTCCTAATCTTTCAACGGCATTTTCCGGTAAAATTAAAGGGTCTTTTCCATCGACTGCTAACCGATCGTACTGTCGCAATAAACCATTTACTACACCGCTAAGTCCGGAAAATTTGTTTTCTTTGGCTAGTTCGACAGTAGTATTAATGGCAGCAGATGGAGGAATATTAGTTAGATAACGTAACTGATATAAACCTAAATGTAAAATTATCCGCAAATCGGGCGGTTGTTGATGAGATTTCTTTTTTCCTAATTGG
This sequence comes from Leptolyngbyaceae cyanobacterium, assembly GCA_036703985.1. Classification (GTDB taxonomy): domain Bacteria; phylum Cyanobacteriota; class Cyanobacteriia; order Cyanobacteriales; family Aerosakkonemataceae; genus DATNQN01. The sequence continues at coordinate 43,640 of DATNQN010000097.1, read as the reverse complement.
TCGATAATTGCGTCAAGAGTTCTTTTTCTCCTCACCGTACCGTATACTAACTCTGTGGTGAAACGGCGGTCTAGGTCTTTTAGGTGAGATGTTTGCAGAAAGCGATCGAGAATCACATCCGCGAAACCGCCTTTGTATATGTCGCGCAGAACGAGAAAGGCTATTTGACGGGGGTTTTGCTGGGTGGGTGGAAGTGCGATCGCCATTTTTGCTGCTAGTAGTTTTTATGATAGCATATCGCGGAATGGTGGTTTTGTTTTGTCTGTCTGGTGTTAGGGGTTATTGAAGAGTTTGAACCGCAAAGACGCAGAGGACGCAGAGAGGAAGAGAAGAGGAGAAATGCGATCGGGCCTATTTTCTTCTAAAATTTTTATCCGAAAGATTGAAATGATTAAACGGCGAAGACGCCAAGAACGTAAAAAAATATAATTGAATAAGTAAGGTTTTATGTATTTTTAATAAAAAATGTATTAAAATTTTTAATAAATCTCGTAATTTTACTGTTGATTGTTATATTTGACATCTTGAATAATTTTATTATCCAGTTATTTTAACTAAAATACAAATCAGTAAGGAAACAGAGGATGGCAAACTATAAGGAGTACAAAAGCGTTAGTGAATTTCCTCTGCATACCCAAAAGCTTAATCGAGAGGAACTGGAAGCAGCTTATCAAGAGCTTCGCAATTCATATCGTAGTCTTACAGGTAGTCGCGGTCAGCTAGTCAGACGCCAGAGCGAGGCTAAAGCAAATCTGGTCAGCCTTCAGCAAAAACTCAAACAAACAACAACTGCGCTTGAAAAGGTGAATGCAGAAAGAGAAAATTTACAAAAATCCCTGTCTCACAGTGTAGAAGTTCAGCGACAACTAAAGAATTGGGGAGAAAACCTTGACGAGCAAGTTGGTGATTTAAAAGACCAAGTGAATGCAACAAACCAGCTACTAGAAGAGTTTGAATATGTTTACGAAGAAGTTAAAACTGACAATGGTTTACTATCTATATTTAGTCGTTTTTCTTTATTATTGAAAGCCACAAACCGACTTTTGAATACTGACGTAAAAGAGTTAATATCTCAAAAGAAAATATCTCAGAATAAAACGGAATCTTGGACAGAAGAAACACCCGCATCAATTAATCGCCGTTTGTTAGATGAATAAATAAAAATGGGTAAACTTACAAAATCACTCAAGGCAGTTAGTCAGCAACTCAATGATGTGCAAAATGGCATTAACCAGATGCAAACATTAGGGGAAGAACTAGGAAAAAACTCCTTTCGAGTAGCAGAAGCAGCACTTCGTACTGGTTATGCTTATGCTAAAGCTGAAACTGGAGAGACGATTAATCATCCCCTTTTACCAAATGCTTCTCCTGTTTTAGATAAAGACAAACTTAAGGGAGCAAATTCTTGGACACAAGAAGCATTAAAAGCTCGGTTTGGTACTTGTAAAGAAGCTTATGGGTATCTGCGTAACGTTTATCAAATCAAACTACCCGCTCAGAGTTGGAAAAACATTGTGGCTGCTTTTAACGGAACTTCAGATGATATTCCGATAGAACAGCGAGTAATACAACTCGAACAAACGGTTGTACAGCAAGCACAATACATTTTGGTGCTAGAGGGGAAAATTAATCAAATAGAAATACAATTGCAACATTTCCTAAAAAACCGCTAAACTCCAAACCGCTCTCCTTGCTTCTCCTTGGCTATAACCACTTTTTCACTCACAATCGTCGGTTATTTCTATCGATAAAACGAATTACAGTGAAGCTGATATTGTAAATCGAGTATGGAGCCAAAAACCTTCGTGCCACCTCGCGTTTTTATTAGAAAACCAACTCAAGAAGATTGTCAAGAATTATTATCTCTTCACCAAAGAAGCAAGGAATTTCATTTCCCTTGGGCATTTCCGCCCCTGAGCGAACAGGAGTGCAAAAAATATATCGATCGTTGCCAGAATGATGACTTTGAAGGTTTACTGATTTGCCATTCAATTAATAATAAAATTATTGGAGTTGCCAATTTAAGCCAAATCTTCTATCGAGCGTTTCAAAATGCTTATCTTGGTTATTACGTCGATGTTGATTTTGCAGGTCAGGGATTAATGTCAGAGGGCGTGCGTTTAGCGATCGATTACGCTTTTCATACACTCTGTTTACATCGAGTTGAAGCTAATATTCAACCTGAAAACATGGCATCAATTAATTTAGTCACGGGATTGGGTTTTACGAAAGAGGGTTTTTCTCGACGATACCTACAAATCAATGGAGAATGGCGCGATCATGAACGTTGGGCTTTGACAGTTGAAAATTGGCTATAGCGAAAAAGTACTTTCAATTAGATATTAATAAAATCGTTTATTTGAAGCAATTAAGATTCAAGGGAAAACAATATGCACTCAACGACTATCGCGACTCAAAACGGTAGCATTCATATTCTGGAAGCCGATGCACCTGTTACCGTTACGGAATCCAAGCTGCTGCCAGTAGTATTCGTACATGGAATGGCGTGTTCTGCGGATATCTGGGATGCACAATTGGCTTATACCGGTCGTACTCGACGCGCGATCGCAATTGATTTACGGGGACACGGAACTTCTACGCCACCTGCGGACGATGACTATTCTCCCACCTCCTGTGCAGCCGATCTGTTCGCTGTATTGGAAGCTCTCAAACTCGATCGGATTGTCCTCGTCGGACACAGTTTTGGTGCTTGCGTCGTTCTCGCTGCGGCTGCTGCTCAACCGAATTCGATCGCGCAATTAATACTAGTCGATCCACCAATCGACTGCACCCAACTTCCCCCAGAAGTTTATGATGCACAAATCGCTCCCATGCAAGCGGCACTAGCAACCGACGACTGGCGCAAGACTCTGGAAAACTCTTTCCGCAACGCACTGATAGGGGGTACGCCAGCAACGCACGATCGAATTCTCGCCCGTCTTGCCGCCACCCCAAAAGATCGCCTGCTGGGAACCTCTCGCGAGTTGTTCACCTTTAAAGCTGTGGAAGCGCTCGATCGCTATCTCGCAACACCTGGGACACGCGCTCACGCAATTCTTGCACCGTCGAATAACTTCCCATTCAGCCTTCATGTCCTCCGCCCTGCACTAACCACAATTACGCTACCAGATACCGGACACTGGCTGATGCTCGATGCACCTGAGCAATTTGCTACAGCACTCGATACCTGCCTAGCGGTTATCTAACTAAGAACTCGTCGTTTGCCAAATCGCTGGTTAATAGTACGATCGATCCAACTAATCCAGTATTCTGACTATGCGGCGAGATTCCATCTTTTACCAATTATTTCAACAATCGCCACAAATATTATTTGAGCTACTGGAAGATCCTCCAGCCAATGCTCAAAACTATCGGTTTGATTCCGTTGCTGTTAAAGAACCCAAATTTGAAATCGACGGGGTTTTTCTACCACCAGAATCGGAAACACCGGGAGTTGTTTATTTTTGCGAAGTCCAATTTCAAAAAGATGAACTACTTTACGAGCGATTATTTGGGGAATCTTTTTTATATTTTTATCGCAATCGCGATCGGTTTAGTGATTGGCAGGCGGTAGTTATTTATCCATCCCGAACGACAGAGCAAAGTCAAACCCATCCTTATGAAGATTTACTAAATGGCGATCGCGTTCATCGAGTATATCTCAATGAATTGGGCGAAATGGCTCAATTGCCCTTGGGGGTGGCGTTAATGGTACTGACAACCCTTCAGGAAAATCAGGCTGCGATCGAAGCTAGAAACTTGTTGGCGCGATCGCAACAGGAGTTACCCCCAGAAACGAGCCGTGCCATCCTAGAGATGGTAACGACAATAATGGTGTATAAGTTCATCAATTTAAGTCGGCAAGAGGTGGAAGCAATGCTAGGAATTACCCTTGAGCAAACACGGGTGTACCAGGAGGCTAGAGAAGATGAAGCGAAATCGATCGTCCTGCGGCTTCTACCCCGAAGAGTGGGAGAAGTACCTGAGCCAATCAAAGTACAAATTGATGCCCTATCTATTACTCAGTTGGAATCGTTGTTAGAGGCTTTGTTGGATTTTTCTAATCTGTCTGATTTAGAGAGATGGTTGGCGGAGCAGGGACAATAGATTTGTTGCGCCGTGATTATGGTTTGTAAGTTCACAAATCTAAGTCAGCAAGAGGTTGAAGCAATGCTAGGAATCACGCTTAAGCAAACACGGATTTACCAGGAGGCAAAAGAGGAAGGACGTGAGGAGGGGCGTTGCTGGATTTCTCTGCTCTGTCTGATTTAGAGACATGGTTGGCGGAACAGAGACAGTAGGTTCACTACTCTGAGGGAAAACTAATAGAGGCGATAAGTTTCACGCTTCAACTTAGGCGGAGGTGAGGGGCGATCGCACTTAATCAATTTGTCCGCTAGTTCACGTAGGAGAGCGTAAATGTCCTCATTGCCGATGTTCGACGACTCATTACTGCAAGATTTTATGGACAAATTCTATGGGTACGGCAACTATCAGGGCGATTACTGGTTTGTTGGTATGGAAGAAGGAGGCGGTGGCTCATTTGCAGATATCGCCCAACGACTTCAAGATTGGCATCGCCGTGGCAGATTAGAACTCGAAGATATTGTTGCTTACCACGCCGAAATAGGTGCAGAAAGGTTCTTTGGTTCACAGCCAAGACTCCAACCGACATGGAACCGACTCATTAGGATTGAATTGAGTGCCAGAGGGCAGGATGTTCACACGGAAAACGTCCGGGCGTACCAAAAAGAGCATTTAGGGCGACACAGCAGCACCAATTGTCTGGTTGAACTACTTCCGCTTCCGTCGCCGTCCGTTAGAAACTGGCTCTATGCACAATATTCACAACTGCCATATCTAACTAATCGAGAGGTGTATGCTAACTACTACGCCCAACGTCGGGCAGCAAATTTACGACAACGTATCCGTGAGTACAAACCCAAAGCTGTTATTTTCTACAGCGTTAATCCAGGCTATATTCACTGGTGGAAAGTAATTGCAGATGTAGAGTTTACGGAAATTGTTGCTGGGGACGATCGGCTGTATGTTGCTAAGAACGAACATACTGTGTTCGCTATTACTCGTCATCCAGTTGCAAAAGGAGTAAAAAACGAATACTTCCATCAAGTAGGGAAGATCGTTGCGTCAAGCTTGCCAACAACATAATTGCATTCCTACACAAAAGCATAACAAGGTTATGACAAATGCGCTGGAAGCAATGACACAGCCGCAATGAACAAAAACAATAGAGCCGTTCCAGTTTCCAACATCGCAACAAATTGAATCTTAGTAGTGCAGTACCAATCTCGCTGCCAAAGAATAATCCCAAATTTAATTAAAACAACACTAAAAGCAACGGCTGTAATCAGTGATAACCAGCCAATTAACCAAAGTCCGGCAACTAGCAAAGATGCGATCGCATGATAAATCAAACTTGGCGTTACCGCATGGCTTTTGTCTTTGCGAAACTTGACGGTAAAAATAGCGCTGGAAAAAAACAAGCTATTTAAAAGCCACAATCCCAGCACGGTTGTTGAGATCGTTCCAGTCGTTACAACATAAGCAAACGGAGCCGATAAACATATAGCCGCAAAAGTAATCAACTCATTGATAATTGATTTTTGTTCCCGATAAAATACCGAAATCCCATCAATGATAACGGCTGCGATCGCTCCTAAATAAATCCATAGCAAGGGTGATAATAAATTATCTTGTCTCCAATATAGGTAAAATGCGATCGCTCCTGCTATTGCTGAATAGAAACCACCCCATACCCAAAACCTTGGCTTAAAACTTTTTCGTTGTTTAATTTGCAATATCCAAGGATGTTCTGCCTGGAATCCACAGAACGCACAAATAAGTGCTAGAGTTGTAGCCCAATTCCATTGTTGCGCGGCGGCGGTTCCCGTTAAAAAGGAAATCAATAACATCACATATACCCCATGTTCTGGAGAGAAAATGGGGCGATACCAAGCTTGTTGGTTAGGTTTACGGCACGATTGCTCAGACAATTGTTCATCTATATTCATTTGCGGTTAAAACTTCCAAAAACTTACTTTTGCGATCGACCATAACACCTGAACCCACATTCTGCCCCTATTCGACGTGCGATCGCGATCGGTGAGGAGTTGATTGGGTTATTAAAAATCATGGGTTTGTTCAGAAAAACTGATCAATTCTCAGAATTATCCTGCTGTGGCTGTGGATTTTCCACGAATTGATCGATTTCAGTTATGGTGAAGAGGCGATCGGGCTAGAAAATAGGCAGTAATTCTGCCTCCAGCCATCGACAAACATTGATCAATCATCGAGGCAAACTGAGTGCTGAATTATTTTCACAAAAATTATCGTCCCTTCATTGCTTTTACCTCAGCGATCGCGCTTAGTCTATTTGTGCCATTAGCGGTGCAAGCTCTGCCACAATCTGGCAATTTTCTCACTCGCTTAACACCCCAAGAACAAACCACCTTAAAAGCCGGAGATATCCTATTAACAGGTAAGAATGGTCACTACACCGGACACGTTTTGATTACAGCCCCCATCGACACTACATGGAATGTCTTGATAGATTATGACAACTTCAAGAATTTTCTTCCTGGTGTGGTATCCAGTCGGATTTTAGAAAACCACGGCAACCAAACGATATTTGAGCAAGTAAATCAGATTAAAATACTGCTATTTACCCACACTAGTCGATTAGTCTTTACAGTTTTCAAGCAATATCCTAAACAAATTGATTTTGAATTAAAGGAAGGGGAAATTAAATCTCTCAAGGGTTTTTGGAAATTAGAACCCATTGCACTCAATCAAGTCTTGATCGCCCAAGATGTCACTTTCGATCCGGGTACTTCAGTAACGCGCGATCTGGCATTTACAATTTACAGAAATGCCTTAGCTGAGTCGTTGAAAGCAATTAAACAAGAAACAGAAAGACGAGTTGCCCAGCGATAGAATTAGATGGTTAAATGCTGCTATATTCATCTGTAGTTAAAAATTCCCAAAACTTACTTTTGCGATCGCCACTAACACCGGAAGCCCTCTACTTACCCCCCCGCTTCCCTTTCCATCTCCATCGCCCACTGCATAACCTCTAACGGTATTGTAGATAAAAGCTATCTGTCGATAAGAAAAGCAATTTATGACTATCTCAGTTGACTCCCCCAAGCACAAAAAAGCCAAAGCCCTCAAACCGGGTAGCCGCCGCCCCGCCAAAGAACTGTGCAGCGAATGCGGACTTTGCGATACATATTACGTGCATTATGTCAAGGACGCTTGCGCTTTCATCAATCAGCAGATAGCCGAATTGGAAGAAGAAACTCACGGGCGTAGTCGGGATCTCGATAATGCCGATGATTTATATTTTGGCGTCAATCAAACCATGATGGCAGCGCGGAAAATTCAACCAATTCCGGGGGCCCAGTGGACGGGGATCGTGAGTACGATCGCGATCGAAATGCTCAACCGTGGCATAGTCGAAGGCGTTGTTTGCGTCCAAAATACCAAAGAAGACCGCTTTCAACCAATGCCAATTATCGCCCGTACCCCAGAAGAAATACTCGCCGCTAAAGTCAACAAACCAACCTTATCACCTAACCTTTCCGTGCTAGAACAAATCGAACAATCTGGCATGAAAAAACTATTAGTAATTGGCGTTGGTTGTCAAATTCAAGCATTAAGAGCAGTCGAAAAACAACTAGGCTTAGAAAAGCTCTACGTTTTAGGTACTCCCTGTGTAGATAACGTCTCTCGTGCTGGCTTACAAAAATTCTTAGAAACCACCAGCCGTTCTCCTGAAACAGTCGTCTATTACGAATTTATGCAAGACTTTCAGGTACATTTTAAACACGAAGATGGTTCAATCGAAAAAGTACCGTTTTTTGGGTTAAATACCAAAGAACTAAAAGATGTATTTGCTCCTTCCTGCATGAGTTGTTTTGATTACGTCAATTCACTAGCAGATTTAGTCGTCGGCTACATGGGCGCCCCCTTTGGTTGGCAGTGGATTGTCGTCAGAAACGACACTGGTCGAGAAATGCTAGAATTAGTAAAAGACCAGTTAGAAACCCAACCCGTAACCTCATCTGGCGATCGCAAAAACGCCGTTCAGCAAAGCATTCCCGCCTACGATAAAGCCGTGACTCTTCCCATGTGGGCAGCCAAATTAATGGGCGTAGTAATTGAAAAAATCGGCCCGAAAGGTTTGGAGTACGCCCGTTTTTCCATTGATTCCCACTTCACTCGCAATTATTTATACGTGAAGCGCCATCACCCAGAAAAATTAGAGTCTCACGTTCCCGAATATGCTAAGAAAATTGTAAGCCAGTATAAATTACCAAATTCCTAAATAGGTTGAAAAATCCCACAAAACCCCGGATAATTAGAAAATATCCGGGGTTTTTCCCTTTAATGTCTGTTTTATTTTTTGCTCATGCTCTTTGTACTGGGCAACTACAACGGAATTGCTCCTACAGAATATGTATCAACTATTTGTCTCGCCCGAGATTACTCCAATCTAAAATCTAAAATCTAAAATCTAAAATTGAATGGGTGTGCAGATAGAAAACTGTCATGACACTTACCAATACTAATTAAAGTTTTAGCTACGTTAGATATAGGAAAAACCGATACCTGGAATTTGAGGAGGGCTGTTGCGATGCTACTTAATTATATGCGGCAGTTCAAACAAGGTAGGTTCTTAGCATTGATAGCTGTTATGAGTGCTACCACATCTGTGTTTGCACAAACGGCTAATTTTGCTCCTATTAGTCTTGCGCCAGACTTCGATCCCGCAACTGCGATCGCATCTGGTGTCACGGGAGGATCTTTCTCCTTACCTTCGATCGCCAATCGCGATCGTCACAACAACTTTTGTCTGGGATATAGCGGTGACGAAACTCCCGACCATATCATGACATTGCAGGAAAACTTCCCCAAACTGAGAGTGCAAGTAGACAGCAACGGTACTCCTACAACTTTAGTCATTAAAGGGCCAAAAGACACCATTCGCTGCGGCAATAACAACTTGGAAGATACAGACTGGAAAGCCGGAGAATATCAAATTTGGGTTGGTTCTAAAAATGAAGGACAAACAGGTAACTACATTCTCCGAGTCAGACAGTAACATATCTTTGAAGCTGGTAGTGGGTAGTAAGCTACTACGCATATGAAAATTTAGATGTGTTTTAGCTTAGGGAAAAGAGATCGGCATTGAAGAAGTAGGATTAAAAAGATCGCAAATAATCCGACTAACCGTACCCACTACTCACTAAGCTGCAACTGATACAGAAAAAAAACTACCAGGGCGTTAGAATAAACAATGGTCTATTCTTGCCGAACTTGGTGACCACCCGTGCTAAACGCCCTCATAACAGATTTCCGCATTATCTTCGACCGCGACCCGGCTGCTCGCAACTGGTTGGAAGTATTATTTTGCTATCCAGGCTTGCAAGCACTGCTGTTCCATCGCTTCGCCCATTGGCTATACGTATTGGGAATTCCCTTCATTCCCCGCTTGATTTCCCATCTAGCCAGATTTTTAACAGGTATTGAAATACACCCCGGTGCTGCGATCGGCAAAGGAGTTTTCATCGATCACGGAATGGGAGTAGTAATTGGAGAAACCGCGATCGTCGGAGATTACGCTCTCATCTACCAAGGTGTTACTCTGGGTGGTACTGGCAAAGAAAGCGGCAAGCGTCACCCAACTTTAGGAGAAAATGTCGTAGTCGGCGCTGGTGCAAAAGTACTCGGCAATATCCAAATCGGCAACAACGTTCGGATTGGTGCAGGTTCTGTAGTATTGCGCGATGTCCCTTCCGATTGTACCGTTGTTGGCATACCCGGTAGAATCGTCTATCGTTCCGGAGTGCGAGTAAGTCCCCTCGAACACGGCAGTTTGCCAGACTCGGAAGCAGAAGTAATTCGCCTGTTAGTCGATCGCATCGAAACACTAGAACAACAACTACAACAACTGCAAGGTCAAGTCTCTTCCCTACCTTCTCGCGTTCCAGTTGGCGTATTCGCAGAAATTGATTGTAGCGATCGCCTCGTCCCGAGTTGTCGCATCAAAGATAAAACCATTCAAGAATTCTTAGACGGCGCTGGTATTTAATTTTTGGGAATGGGGAATGAGGCATTAGATTCTCAGAATTACAGATTAGACTGCAAAATAGGGACAACATCTGTATTCATCTGTGTTCATCCGTGTACCCTTCGGGAAGGCTATCGCCTACATCTGTGGACATCTGTGGTAAAAAATATCCTCTGTCCTCCCCTCAAGGATTAATTGCTTTTGTAGACCAACTCCCAGAGTCATCCACCTCATACAACGATCGATTTTGCGGTTCCCCCCGCAACTCCAAAATATCTACCCGCAGCGGTTCCAATAACAACAAACAAAAATCAGATAAAGGCTGTATCGGATCTGGTGGTGACGGCTGGAAAGCCTTTGCATCCGCTCTCACTTCACCAGGATGAGGCCAAGCAAATTGTAAGCTAGCCGCGTCAGAAAGTTCTTGCCAACTAACCTGACGCGCTTTTTGCAATTGGGGATCGGGATAATTTTCTCCCACTAGAGTTAGCTTTCCTAAAATCCGAAACTGTTCGCGAGTATTGGGAAAATACCAGCAAGCTTCACCCCAAGGCTGGTAGGCGATTTGTTCTACTTTCTCGCTGCGGGCGTCAGTCACGAATTTTAGTCGATCGCTATCCTCCAAAAAGCCCCGGAAAACCACTGTACGATTAGCAGGACGCCCATCCACTCGGACGGTAGCCAGTTGCAGGTAACGAGAATAGACGAGGCTGCGGTTGCGGTGTAGTGCGCCAGCAAGATGCGATCGCCAAGGTGCTATGGACATAAACAATTTGGGAATTGGGCATCGGGCATCGGTTAATCGGGAGAGGCAAAGAGTGATTTGACTTACCCTACAAATAATGGAAGTTTCCGGATTTTATAATTTTTGACCGCTATATCCGCGATCGCTTATATTAGTTGCTTGTCTAAAAAAGAATCAGGTTTAACCTATGGTTCGAGAACTAGACCGGGTACGTCAAACTAGCCTATTTTCCCAATCATGGGAGTTAAACAAGCCTAGTAAGCTTACCAAAGACAAATATCAGAGCAACAAAAGTCCCCAGCAGCTGCGAACTGACTTGGGGACAACACTCAAAATCGACAAATAATCATGATAAACAAAAACTGTACAAATCCAGCCGATCTGGATCGGGATCGGTATGGAAACTCTCGTGATTACGATGATCGAATAATTCGGACACCAATAAACAACCAAGGTGTCAGAGGAAAGATTGAGTGGCAACACTTATACTCTCGCTCTGTAAAGGGGGTGAATGCTTAGATGGTTCTACATGACAATGAAACTCTCCTACTACCTGCCCTGGAAGCCGTTTTGCAGTTACATCAAAGTTACCAAAATCAAATTCAAGAGCTTCAGGTGCAGATAAAAGAGCTTATAGTGCAGAACAGCCATTTGGAAATGCTCAACCGAACTAAAGATCGCAAAATTGCCGAACTCGAATGCTTAGTATACCCCTGGTCATCCGAGGGAGAAGCAATTTGTAACTCAGATTGGTAGTTGAAAATTGTTTACTCTTCAATCCTGACTCACAAAGTCAGGGTTTTTCTCTATTTAAAGCCAAATTTATGATGTTTTACCAACCTAGAAGATACTATTGACTTTATAACTAGGTAAGCGCTAAATGTAGCGCAAGATTCCTGATTTGTAAAGCTTTGCACTCTATATGTAAGACGTGGTGTATAGTAAAAGTTTTGTTACTCCATGTTAGATATGGTTCGAGAACTTGACCGGGTACGCCAAACTAGCCAATTCCCGGAAACTGCCCCTGCTGCAAACCCAGTATTCTTCAGAACATACAGCCGCCGCACCGAACAAGGGCGCGAAACTTGGGAGCAAGTATGCGATCGTACTGTCCGAGGATTAGTTAAACTAGGGCATCTCGCCCCCGAAGAAGCCGACCTCATAGACCGGATGCAGCGCCAGCTAAAAGCCCTCACCTCCGGTCGCTGGTTGTGGGTAGGAGGTTCCGAGTGGATCGAGCAACCAGAAAACTTTTCCGGCGGATACAATTGCAGCAGCACCAACATCTGTGACTGGCGAGCCTTTGGACTGCTGATGGACTTAGCCATGATGGGTTGCGGCACCGGAGCCGTCCTTGAACCTCAGTATATCGATCGATTACCATCCATCCGCAACCATTTAAAAGTTACCTTGCAAGGCGAAATTGGCGCTATTCCAATTAATCAACGTCGCGAAGAAACCGAAGTCACCATTGTTGGCAATCAAGTCACGATTTATGTAGGTGACAGCCGCAGAGGTTGGGTAAAATCCTATCAAACTTTACTAGAATTATCTACAGATGAACGCTTTTCTGAAGAAGTTAAAGTAATTGTAGATTTGAGTAATGTTCGTCCCGCCGGAGAAATATTAAAAGGATTTGGTGGAGTTGCTAATCCAATTAAATTACCCGATCTTTATTTGCGTTGTTCGGCGATTTTAAACAAAGCTGTTGGCAGACAATTAAACTCAGTTGAATGCTGTTTATTAATTGACGAAGCAGCAGTCGTGGTAGTCGCTGGTAACGTGCGTAGGTCAGCAGGAATGCGCCAAGGCATTAGCAATGACGAGTTATTTGCTAATGCTAAATCTAACCTATGGCAACAAGATGAAAATGGAAACTGGAGAATCGATTCAGAAAAAGATGCTTTGCGAATGGCAAATCATTCTCGCGTTTATCACCATAAACCTACATTAGAGGAATCAATTGAAGCTGTTAGAAAGCAGTATTATTCTGGGGAAGGAGCAATTCAGTGGGCTGGAGAAGCCTTAGCTAGGGCAAATTGCGATATTTTAACCAATTCAGAATTAAAAACAGAGTTTCTGAAAGCTTACTCTCAAGGAAATGGAAAACAATGGTTGCAAAAACAATTTCCACAAATTTCTAAGAGTGAATTAGAGCATCGTTTAGGTCGCTATGGACTTAATCCATGCGGGGAAATTCTTGGCGCTAACTTCCACTGCGTTTCAGGCAAAACGATGCTAATTACTCGCGATGGAATGCACCAAATTCAAGATGTTGTCGGACAAACTGTAGAAGTTTGGAATGGTCAACGTTGGAGCCAAGTAGTACCGATGTTGACGGGGCAAAATCGTCAATTGTATCGCGTATCTTTTGGTGATGGCACATATCTAGATGTGACAGAAAAACACCGTTTCTTTGTCAAAGATCGCTTTAGTAAAAAATATGAAGAATTAACCACAATAGAACTTGCAGAACGGTTAAAAACCAGCAAGTACAGTCTACACACTGAAACCTTCCAAATCGTTTATCGCGATGGCAAGTTTGTCGAACCAACTTGGGCTTATACATTAGGTCAATTGGTGGGTGATGGTTCCCTTTGTCAATCTAATGGTAAGCCACAATTACAACTTCGACTGTACGGAGTAAAATGCTATCAAGAGTTAGCTATTGCTGGAAAAACTAGCGGAAAAAAACGCTATTATACAGAATCTAAAGAAGTTCCTTGTCTACTTTACGTAGGATTCCAAAAGCAATTCGATCCCGAACAAGTTCGCGCTCTCAAAAATACTGCTACAGCCTTTAATGAAATTGCATCTTGGGATCGAGAATCGATATTGCATTTCATTGCTGGTTTAGCAGATGCAGATGGTTCATTGGTTTCTAGTGGCGGTATTCGGATTTATTTGTCTGATTACGAGCGTGCTTATCGGGTTTATTTATTGTTGATTAAGTGTGGAATTCGTTGTTCCATTAATCTGGTAGCAAAGGTAGGAACTAGTACCAATTTAGGGACTCGAAATCGTGATTTGTGGTATTTACAAATTACTGATTGTGCAGCAATTCCTTGTCAACGGTTGGATAGTTCAAGGGGTCATCAACCCAATGCTAAAGGTAAATATCAGGTAGTGCGATCGATCGAACCTCTATCAGGAAACCATGATACCTTCTGTTTCAACGAGCCAGAATTCCATAAAGGAGTATTTGGTGGCACCCTAACAGGACAGTGTAACTTAGCTGAGATCCACCTCAACCAAATCGATCCCCAAAACTACCAAGAACAAGAGGATGCTTTCACCGCAGGTGCTTTATCTGTAGCGGTACTTTTGAATCACAAATTTCTCGAACCCCGTTATCAATATAGTCGTGAATTAGACCCTATTGTAGGTGTTTCTTTCACTGGCTTATTTGACTTTTTCGTGAATGCTTTTGGGGTTGATTGGTTGCATTGGTGGACTGAAGGACGACCGGAAACTGCTCAAGGATTGGAGTTTAAACACAAAGAACAAGAGTATTTAAACCGTTGGCGAGAAATTGTCCATCGGGTTGTTTGGGATTATTGCGACAAGCACGGCATCAAACGCCCAAATCGCTGTACTACAGTTCAACCATCGGGGACAAAATCACTCTTGACTGGTGCATCTCCTGGATGGCATCCACCAAAAGCTCAACGTTTTATCCGTCGCATTACCTTTAGGAAAAATGACCCGGTAGCCTTAGCTTGTATTGACTACGGTTACAATGTCATTCCATCTCAATCGGATAAAGATGAAAATGGGAATTTGTTAAATGACCCCTTCGATCCCCGATGTTCTGAATGGTTAGTGGAAATCCCAGTTTCCGTACTTTGGGCTGACTTACCTGGTGCTGATGAAATTGATATCAGCAAATTCTCAGCATTGGCACAAATGGACTTTTATATGCAAGTCCAACAATGCTATGTGCGACACAACACAAGCGCCACGATAGAACTCCGAGAGAACGAAATCGAAGCTTTAGGTACGCGAATTTATGAAGCGATTCGTGATGATGAAGGGTATATTTCAGCAGCACTTTTAGCCAGATTTGATGACTTGCAAACTTTCCCACGTCTGCCCTTTGAACCAATTTCAAAACAGCAGTATGAGAAGTTAATTAAAGAAGTGCAAATGCGGCGGAAAACAGATAATTTCCATACTGCTTTGAGTAATTACGATTTAGGCTATTTAACAGAAGCAGGGCCAGCGGGTTGCGATTCCGATAAGTGCATGATGCCGGAACAAAAACCCGTATAGCCACCTATCAGCTGATGACGCGCTAAAATCCCAGAGGAATCGATCGCACACACTGACACCACTAGGAGACTCTTCATGTTCTTCGATGAACTAAGCCCCATTTTCCAAGAACTGACCCAGCACCCAGTCTCCTTTCTGGGGGGATTTTTCTCTGGGATGTTTCGACTCAACTTAACTGACGATCCGATTAAAAGTTGGCTAGATGAACAGGCGGGTGTAACTACCTCTAGTTCCTCTACCACTGAAAACAGTAATGGCAAAAGCAGTGGCCCTCAATCGATTTCCATTGATTGAAAATAGATCGTTCGATCGTAACTGAAAGTAAAAAAAGGGTCTGTTCCCGATCGCGGACAGACCCCTTGCTTTTGGTGAATTTGGGTGTTTGGTATAACAAGCTACTGTTTAATCGTGATCGGCTGTTTGACCGAAAAACTGGATAAAATGTTAAATACGAACGAACCAGCTAGATTTATACCAGATAACCTAAAATTGCATCATTCTTATCCTTTAAGTACATTCAAGCTGGAAAACTACCTTTTATACAAAGCTAAAACGATGTAACTTTACGATCGGTACTGTTTGAAGGCAGGAGTGTAAATATCTGAAGTTAACCTAGTTTAACTACTGACTTTAAATAAGATTTGTCAACTTTTAGAGATAACAGCCACCGATCGTCACGGCAAGATAGGCTTTCTTTAGTTCATCTAAAGTTAGAGGGCTGTAGGAAAAACCCTTTTTAAGATAGAAATGGAGCACTATTGGGCTTTGCAAAAGAGTAACAGGCGTATGAAAAGCGCCGCACTCCCTTGCCCAGACCGCCAGAAAGCGAATTAAGGATAAAAACAATGGCAGACAAGAATCAGCCAGAAGCTCTAGAACGCTCGCTCGACCGAGATTGTACAACCCTGTCCCGGCACGTCTTGCAGCAACTTCAGAGCTTTTCGGCAGATGCACAAGACCTGAGTGCCTTGATGAATCGCATTGCGTTGGCAGGAAAACTGATCTCTCGGCGTCTTTCTAGAGCCGGAGTGATGGAAAACGTACTGGGATTCACGGGGGAAGTCAACGTGCAGGGAGAGTCCGTCAAAAAGATGGATATATATGCCAATGATGTTTTTATCTCGGTATTCAAGCAAAGCGGACTGGTCTGTCGCCTTGCCTCTGAGGAGATGGAAAACCCCTACTACATCCCAGAAAATTGTCCTATAGGACGCTATACCCTACTCTACGATCCGATCGACGGCTCATCTAACATTGATAGCAATCTGAATGTAGGTTCCATCTTTGCCATTCGCCAGCAAGAAGGAACGGATGAAGATGGCGCAGCTCGCGACTTGTTGCAAAACGGACGCAAGCAAATCGCCGCAGGTTATATACTCTATGGCCCTAGTACGATGTTGGTATATTCCATCGGCAAAGGCGTCCACTCCTTCACCCTCGATCCCAGTTTAGGAGAGTTTATCCTTTCTACCGAAAACATTCAGATTCCCCAACACGGGCCAGTTTATAGCGTTAACGAAGGTAACTTTTGGCAGTGGGAAGAATCACTTCGGGACTACATCCGCTACGTCCATCGCCATGAAGGGTACACCGCTCGCTATGGCGGAGCATTGGTGGGTGACTTCCATCGGATTTTGTTCCAGGGCGGGGTGTTTTTGTACCCAGGTACTCACAAACAACCCCAAGGTAAATTACGCCTGATTTATGAAGCGGCACCTTTAGCCTTTTTAGTCGAACAAGCAGGTGGTCGCGCCAGTAATGGCACTCAAGAGATTCTGGATGTGGTGCCAACTAAACTGCACGATCGCGTACCTCTGTTTATTGGTAGTAAAGACGATGTAGCACTGGTGGAATCTTTCATCACCGAACGTGCTAGAGAAGCCAACGACCAAAGCATGATGGCAAATAAAAAGTAAAAAGCTAAAAGTTAAAAGGTGAAAGCAAGAAAGATAATTTCCCGATTTTTTGACTTTTTAACTTGAACAAGCCCTCAAAAGTAGTTAAGAGTGAAACCAAACATAACCATGACAACGAACCATATATTAGAGATTGCACAATACGGTCAAAGCATCTGGATGGATAATTTGAGCCGCGATTTAGTTGAATCCGGCGAACTTAAACAAATGATTGAAAATCGTGGGATTCGGGGGATCACTTCCAATCCAGCGATTTTTGAAAAAGCGATCGCAGGCAACAAAATCTACGATGCGGATATCGAAAAGGGCATTAAGCAAGGATTGCCAACTTATAAAATTTACGAATCGTTAGTTTTTGATGATATCCGCCATGCCTGCGATATCTTCCGCCCCGTGTACGAACAATCAAATGGTTTGGATGGTTATATCAGCATCGAAGTACCACCCACAATCGCCCACGATACGGAAGCTACGATTAATGAAGCCCGTCGCTATTATCAAGAAATCGGTCGGGAAAACGTGATGATCAAAATTCCGGGAACCACATCGGGATTGCCGGCAGTAGAAGAAGTAATTGCCGATGGCATCAACGTTAACGTTACCCTGCTGTTCTCGGTGGAAAGCTACGTGAATACAATCTGGGCTTACATTCGGGGATTGGAAAAACGGGCAGCCCAAGGTAAAGATATTAGCAAAATCGCTTCGGTGGCTAGTTTCTTCCTCAGCCGCATCGACAGCAACATCGATAAGCGAATTGACGATAAGCTGAAAGCCGGGGTTACGGCGATTGAACAAGAGGTAAAACTGAAAGCGATCAAAGGAAAAATCGCGATCGCCAATGCCAAAATCGCCTATCAAAAATATAAAGAGATTATTCAGACCGATCGTTGGCAAGCATTGGCAGCTAAAGGTGCGAAAGTACAACGTCTGCTGTGGGCTTCCACCAGCACCAAAGACCCCAGCTACAGCGACGTGATGTACGTGGACGAGCTAATCGGCCCAGATACAGTGAATACCCTGCCACCCAATACGATCGAAGCTTGTGCCGATCACTGTCATGTCGATAATCGGGTGGAAAGCAACGTCCAAGAAGCTTACAACTTAATGGAAAGTTTGAAAGACCCCGATATCAACATCGATATTAATCAGGTAATGGACGAATTATTGGTAGATGGACTGGATAAATTCGTGCAGCCATTCCAATCCCTGATGGATTCGTTGGAAACCAAGGTAAAACAGCTAGAACCAGTTTAGTTTAGGTTTAGACTTTCGCTCGAAGTGTATTCCCCCTTCTTTGGCATCTAGAAGGGGGAGTTGCTTTAATCAAAGAGAGTCAAGTTCGATTTTCGTGACCCATATCAGAATATTTGCGATCGGGGTACACCGCCATGTCAACTGCAAACGATCTGCTAGATCTCAATTATGCCAACGCTCAACTCGATGCTGCCGAACAAGCTAGGCTGACAGAACTCGAAACAGTCATCGAGCAAGGACTGCAAACCTTTTACGAAGTCGGGAAAGCTCTAGACGAGATTCGGGAGAAGAGACTATATCGGGAAACGCACAAAACTTTTGACGCATACTGCAAGGAAAAGTGGGGTATCGCAAGACAGAGAGCCTATCGGTTGATCCAAGCTGCCCAAGTTAGGGAAAATTTGTCGCCAATTGGCGACATTCTTCCTACAAAGGAAAATCAAATTCGTTCTTTGAGCAACCTCCCTCCAGCGCTGCAACTAGAAATTTGGCAAGAAGCTGTAGAGTCAGCACCGAATGGAATTCCCACAGGAGCGGCAGTTCAGCGTTTAGTCGAAAGGCGAGTGTCTTCTCGATCGACAAGACGAAATTCAGCAGATACTTCCTCGGAAGTAGAACAGTTGCGTCAAGAAAATCAGCAGCTTAAGGAACGACTCAGGCAACAAAATCTAGAAAGAAAACAACGTGCGGCTGAAGTTGCGGCTGAACTAGAACGGCTGCGAGAAGAGAACAGACAACTCAAAGCCGAACTCAGACAGCGAGACATCGATTGGGAAAAACGCCTTGCTTATGAAAGAGAAAAAATCCGAGAAGAGGTGAAAGCTGAATATGAAGGACAAATCAACGCTCTAACCACTCAAGTCAGCACTTTAACTCAGCAACTACAAGAAATGACCGCCAAATATGAAGCGGTAATGGCAAGACTAGAAGCTATAGAAGGAAAACGATAGATGGTAACGCTCTTAGAAAATCCCCTCCGCGTAGGTTTACAACAAGAAAGGACACCTGAGCCGCAAATCCTAGTTATTTTCGGTGCATCTGGCGACCTCACCCAACGGAAACTGGTGCCAGCACTTTACCATTTAAAACGGGAACGGCGATTGCCCCCAGAAATGACGATCGTTGGTTTTGCGCGTCGGGATTGGAGTCACGATTACTTTCGGGAACAGATGCGGGAAGGAATCGAGGAATTCTCGGACGGCATCGGTTCTGAGGAACTCTGGCAAGACTTTGCGGATGGATTGTTTTACTGTGCCGGTGACATGGACAAACCGGAAAGTTACCAAAAACTCAAACAATTTTTGGGTGAACTAGATGGACGGAGGGGAACGCGGGGAAATCGAGTTTTTTATCTATCTGTTTCCCCTAACTTCTTTCCAGAAGCGATTCGCCAGTTAGGAGGAGCAGGGATGCTCGACGATCCGATTAAAACCCGACTGGTAATTGAAAAACCGTTTGGTCGCGATTTGAGTTCGGCCAGAGCGCTTAACCAAGTAGTATATAAAGTTTGCAAAGAACAGCAAGTTTACCGGATCGACCATTATTTAGGTAAAGAAACAGTTCAAAATTTATTAGTATTTCGGTTTGCGAACGCCATCTTTGAACCTTTGTGGAATCGCCAATTTGTCGATCACGTCCAGATTAGCGTAGCGGAAACTGTAGGGGTGGAGGATCGAGCCGGTTACTACGAAACTTCTGGGGCGCTGCGGGATATGGTGCAGAATCACTTGATGCAGCTATTTTGCCTGACAGCGATGGAACCGCCCAACTCTCTAGATGCAGATAGCGTGCGGAATGAAAAGTTAAAGGTACTGCAAGCTACTCACCTGGCAGATGTTCGCAACTTGGAATTTTCCGCAGTGCGAGGACAGTATGCTGCTGGTTGGATGAAAGGGCAACAAGTGCCGGGGTATCGACAAGAAAAGGGGGTAAATCCCAATTCCACTACGCCAACTTATGTGGCGATGAAGTTTTTGATCGATAACTGGCGTTGGCAGGGAGTACCGTTCTACCTGAGAACTGGCAAGCGGTTACCGAAAAAGGTATCGGAAATTGCGATTCAGTTTCGGGAAGTGCCGTATCTTTTATTTCAAACAGCTGCACAACAGGTGAGTCCCAACGTGCTGATTATGCGGATTCAGCCGAATGAGGGGATTGCTTTGCGGTTTGAGGTGAAGATGCCTGGATTGGAGGTACGCAGTCGAACTGTAGAAATGGATTTTCGCTATGGGGCGGCTTTTGGACAAACCAGCGGAGATGCTTACGATCGCCTCTTGCTAGACTGTATGTTAGGAGATCAAACTTTGTTTACCCGCGCTGATGAGGTGGAAGAAGCTTGGCGAGTAGTCACCCCAGCACTCACAGCTTGGGAAGCACCCACCGATCCCGCTAGCATTCCCCAGTACGAAGCAGGAACCTGGGAACCAGCAGCAGCAGAACTACTAATTAATCGTGACGGTCGGCGCTGGCGCAGATCTTAAAAAAGGATGAAGGGTGAAGGATGAAGTCAGGAGTCAGAATTCAGAATTCAGAAGTCAGAATTCAGAAGTCAGGATACAAAACAACTATTCTCTACCCTATACACTCCCTCCTCCCTTTCCCTTTCCCTAGCCCCTAGCCCCTAGCCCCTTTTTTTTAACACTTTACACTTCATATTTTCCTATGGTTACACCAACTGCTCCGATTGTTTCTTTGCAACCACCCAAGGATCTTTCAGTCAATGAAATCGAGACGGAACTCAGTCAAATTTGGCAGAGTTACAGTGCATCTGGGGATGGCGCTTACCCAGCGGCAACAAGAGCCGCAACTTTTAGCTTAGTAGTCTACGAACCAGAAGAAACTCAACAATTACTGGCAACTTTGGGATTTTACACCGGGCCGATCGATGGTATTGATGGGCCGCGTACTGTGGCGGCTTTGGAAGCAGTGCAAAAAGCTTTCGATCTCCCTGTTACGGGGCAATCTAACCCGGAAACGGTGGCTAAACTGCGGGAGGAAGTGGCCAAAAAACGCGGTCAGCCGATACCATCCGACGGAAACGGGGGAACGCTACCCCAGTATGCGTTGGATGCTAGCGGTGCTGGGGTGGCAGATGCTATAGCTGCTGCTAATCCCTGCCGGATCATCGCTCTTTGTCCGATGGCAGGAGAAGATGAAGGAGTAAAAGCGCAAGTTTCGGCTTATTGCCCGGTGCAAAAGCAATCTCGTAGTAGCTTGATTTGTTGCGAGTATATTACCCTGACAGGTACTCAATCGGCTCTCGAACGAATTGCTGGCATGATCCCTGCCTTGCTGATCGGTGAACTGCCTAAATTCTTGTGGTGGAAAGCCACTCCAGACCTGGAAAATGGTTTGTTTAAACGACTCTCAGGAGCGTGCAATTCGGTAATTATTGACACCAGCCGCTCTCAGGAACCGGAAACCGAATTGTTGCAAGTAAAAAGCTTGTTAGATTCTAATATACCGATCGCTGATTTGAACTGGCGTCGGTTGGCAGCATGGCAAGAGTTAACGGCAGAAGCTTTCGATCCACCGGAACGTCGCGCTTCGATTCAAGAAATCGATCGCGTGACAATTGACTATGAAAAAGGCAATCCCACTCAAGCTTTAATGTATTTGGGTTGGTTGGCGAGTCGCTTGCAATGGCAACCTACCGATTATCAATCGGAGGGTGGCGAATATGATATCAAGCGCATTCATTTCGTGACTGAGAATGGACGACAAATAGAAGCGGAGTTGGCAGCAATTCCCACTGCTGATGTGGGTGATATACCGGGCGATTTAATCGGGTTACGGTTGACTTCCACTAATATGAACGCTGACTGCTGCACGGTTCTGTGTTCGGAAACGGGTGGTTGTATGCGGATGGAAGCAGGTGGCGGCGCTCAATCTTGTCGCATTCAACAAGTGACTCCTTTGTTCGATCAAAAGGCAGAAAATTTGTTGGCGCAGCAGTTACAGCGTTGGGGTCGCGATCGCTTATATGAAGAAAGTATGGCCGTGACCGCTAATATTATTCAATTGGGGAATGGGTGAGATCGATTTTAGATTTTAGATTTTAGATTTTAGATTAACTAACAGGTGCGATCGCGATCGATCTGAATCTACATCTGTGTTCATCTGTGTTTATCTGTGGATATCTGTGGTAAAAAAAAATCCATCACCAGTCACTTTTGAGACCCACTCTAAATCGAAAATCTAAAATCGCAATGGCATTAGTTATAGCTGGAGAACGCAGTGGGGTAGGCAAGACAACAGTCACGCTTGCCCTATTAGCGTCTTTGAGGCGTCGAAATTTAAAAGTACAATCTTTTAAGGTTGGGCCGGATTACATCGACCCGATGTTTCACCAGTATGTCACCGGGTTACCTTGTCGCAATCTAGACCCTGTTTTAACATCGGTTAATTACGTAGCACGATGTTTTGCCCGTCATACCCAAAATGTTGAATATGCCTTAATAGAAGGAGTAATGGGGTTATTTGATGGGGTTTCGTCATTTGTCGAAAACAAAGGACAAATGACTAATTTCGCCAGTACCGCTCATATTGCCAGTTTGCTCGACTTACCTGTGTTACTGGTAGTTGATTGCAGTCGTTTATCGGGATCGGTGGCGGCGATCGCACATGGTTATCGTTCTTTCGATCCGAGTATCCAGTTGGCTGGTGTGGTGTTAAATCGGGTAGGGAGCGATCGCCATCTGGAATTGCTCGAAGATGCCCTTGCACCGCTGAATTTACCAATTTTAGGCGTTTTGCGCCGCCAAGATAATATTCAGATTCCCGATCGACATCTCGGTTTAATACCAACCGCAGAGCTTCCTCAGTTAGATAATTTAATCGATCGACTTGCTGAGTTGGGAGAAACTTGCTTTGATTGGCAACAGTTATTACCACTACTGGAATGCCGGGGTGCAGGGGTGCAGGGGAAAGAGAGTGAAAATTTATCCCATCAACCTATTACCGAATCAGTGCGTCATCTTTCCCTACCACCTGTAAAAATAGCGGTTGCTTACGATCGAGCTTTCAATTTTTATTACCAAGACAATTTAGACTTGCTGAGAGATAACGGTGCAGAGCTAGTATTCTGGAGTCCCCTGAAAGATGCCAGTTTACCTCAAGGGGTAGAAGGACTTTATTTTGGTGGTGGTTTTCCAGAGGTATTTGCCAGGGAATTATCGTCAAATTCTTCAGCGCGTGAAGCAGTTGAGAAGGCAATTTTATCTGGAATGCCTACTTATGCCGAATGTGGCGGTTTAATGTATTTGTGCCGAGAAATCGTGGATTTCGATCGCCAATCTTGGCCTATGGTAGGAGTGTTACCCACAAAAGCGATCATGGGTTCTCATCTTACATTAGGTTATCGACAGGCAACTGCTTTGCAAGATAGCCCTTTGTTGTCTAGTGGTGCGACGGTGTGGGGTCATGAATTTCACCGCTCTAGTTTATCTGAATTGCCAACGAATCCTTTATTTGAGACCCGAGGATTGAAAGGGGGCAGTTGGCCAATTCAAGAAGGATGGTTGAAACACTTCGTTCATGCTTCCTACGTACATCTTCACTTTGGTGGGAGTCCAGAAATTGCCGAACGATTTTTATTTTCTATCCGCCGCTTGCAGAAACAGAGTGAAAGGGTAGAAGAAGGTAAAATAGAAAAAAGTATTTTGTAGTCAGTTTTTCTGCTTTTTCCGGTGATTTTTTCCTTTTTTCACCCTTTTTACCAAAAATTTTCTGGTTGCGGTGCGAGACTGATAGCAGTTAAATGGTAATTTTGAATACAAATTGGCTTAAGATTAAAGCCACTCTAGAGATAGAAAACCATCCTGTTCTAGCGGTAGAAATTAAGAATAAACGAAGCAGTTAATTTACTAATATAACAAATCTTGAAGGAGTAATAAAAAAATGTATATTTTTAAACGAGCGCACCAGCTGCCACCCGTGCAGTCCGGTCAAGCGTCAAAAAAATTACCAATACTCAAGCAACAAAAAAGGTATGATCGTAGAGAAATCGTAGAGCTTGCAGAAATAGGTATGGACTATGCTGAATCTCAAAAATGCTCTTGTTCTCCAAACGAGCTTAAAAAAATGTCTTTTCTAAACAATTCAAGTCGCGGTCGAGTCGCTATTTTTATTGATGGCTCGAATCTATTTTATGCTGCTCTAGAACTAGGTATTGAAGTTGACTATAGTAAACTTCTTTCTTTTTTAACAGCTAATTCTCCTTTATTGCGCTGTTTTTTTTACACGGGAGTAGATCCTGAGAATGAAAAACAGCAGGGTTTTTTGTACTGGTTGTCTCGACACGGTTACCGAGTGATTACTAAAGATATAGTTCAGCTTCCAGATGGCTCGAAAAAAGGTAATTTAGATGTAGAACTTGCAGTAGATTTAATAACTTTAGTCGATTACTACGATACGGCAGTTTTAGTGAGCGGAGATGGAGATTTAGCTTATGCAGTTAAGGTAGTTAGTTATCGAGGGGTAAGGGTTGAAGTGGTTGGTTTGCGTTCGATGACTAGTGAAAGCTTGCTGAATGTGGCAGATCATTATATAGATCTAGATACCATTAAAGAATATATCCAAAAGACTCCTGGTACTGGCTATAATATTCCATCCTCTAACTTCAGTATAGAAATCGATAGGGACTCGCCGTTTTAGTGAATCGTTTCTAGGTATATTGTTAGGTTGAGACTGAATTGCGATCGCAACTACTGAGCTTTCAGCTTTTTTTGGGTTACTTAACTTGGTAATTTAGGGCTTTCGATCGGCGATTAAACTAACATACCATTATTCTTCTATGCTGGTTCAGCCGATCTAGCTGCGACTTTCTTTAGCTTTACTTATCAAAGTCACCTTTATTGTTTAGCTAAAGTTTTATCAAAAGAAAATTTCCCGCTTATCTATCTAAAGAATAAGTGTAAGTTAAGAATGTTTGTGTTCTGTAATACAAAAAATATTTGTTAAATACTATATCATTCGTGATGGAAATACTTAAACTCAGGTAAAGCTTAATACCAAAATGACTTATATGTAGAAACTTATTCCCTAGATAGAGGGTTAGATAAAATTCGATTGTTAAATTTTAAAAAAAGACAAGGTTAGGAATTTAACCTACATAAGTAGCCTCAAGTAAAGCAGGGCATTTTATGCTGCTTTTATTTCTTTTGGCTGTGTTAGATCCGCGATCGCAATTGCTAAAGTCATCAAGCAACTATTGACAATAGCAAAATTAGACCTTAAGAGTTTAAAGGAGTTGGCAAGTGAATCACACATTTAAAATTATTCAATATCCCGATGTTTTAGACAACAGCAAAATTACTCAATTTCATCAAGAAATTGAAGAAGTGGTAAAGGCGGGAGCCAATGTAATTTTGCTAGATTTTAAAAATATATCTTCGATTACCAGCGCAGGTTTAATGGCGGTAGTAGAAGCATTCAGACTGGTGCGTTCGGCTGGTTGCCAGCTTTTTATATGCTCGCTTAACTCACAAGTCAGAATGTTATTTGAACTAACGGGGTTGGATCAAATTTTTCCAACTTTTGGTAGCTTAGATGAAGTTATGGGTAGCGCTATGTTAATTAAAAAATAGCGATCGTATTTTCTAGTCTGGTGCGAAAGAAGGTAGAGGATATGAGGATTAACTTACCTCTACCCTTTTGATATATTATTGCTCAAATAAAAATAGGGAAGAATTTTTGATTCTTCCCCAGCATTCTAAAGTCGTCGTGCTACTGGAGCCATCATAAATATCCACGATTGAAGCGGAAAGCTGCTGATTTGTCAACTAGCTAAAAGCAATAAACCACTCGATCGAGCAATCCTGTAT
This sequence comes from Leptolyngbyaceae cyanobacterium, assembly GCA_036703985.1. Taxonomy (GTDB): domain Bacteria; phylum Cyanobacteriota; class Cyanobacteriia; order Cyanobacteriales; family Aerosakkonemataceae; genus DATNQN01. The sequence goes on along the minus strand of DATNQN010000097.1, from coordinate 17,537 downwards.
TTATTGATGGGGTTGAGTAAATATTTCCATCAGGCATGATGGTTTTATATAGTTTGACACCTGTAAGATTAGCATGAGCCAAGTTGGCATCTCGTAAATCTGCCTCTGTTAAGTCTGCGCCGGTTAAATTAGCCCACTTCAAATCTGCACCAGTCAAGTTAGCTTGAGTTAAATTAGCTTCTACTAGCCTGACTCCCCATAGTTTTGCACCGCTGAGATTAGCAGAAAAAAGATTGGCTTCAATTAAGGAAAGTCATGGGAGCCTTTTATGAATTTTGTACTGCTGTTTTAAATTGCGTTATATATTCATGTAAAGAAGCCAAATTTATTTTTTTTAGAGGTAAATATAATGTAAAAGTAGCAGAAGAAAATAGTTGAAATAAATGGAAAATTTTTCAGTTATTGATAAAAGAATGTGGGTGGATTTTGCCTTTTAAAAAGTTTTGTATAGTTTGCGATCGCCCTCGCATCATCTCTTTTGATAGCGAATATCGCCTGCACGCTGAAGGAGGAAGACCTGCTATTCAGTTTGCAGATGGTTACAGTTTATACGCTTATCACGGTGTTAGGTTACCGAAAAAATATGGAAGGTTCTACCCATACCAATGGCAAGCTAAGTGGTTGTTAGAAGAAGATAATGCTGAATTACGGCAAGCGCTAATTCACCGAATTAGCGAAGAATTAGACATAGTTGAGTTAGATTCGTTTCAGGAATATACGCTATTAAAGAGCAATAAAGATGTTGATCTCGATCCGATTTATTTGCTAAAAATAAGTTGTCCGAGTACGGGTTTTACTCATCTATTGCGGGTTCCTCCTGATATGAAGTCAGCCCGGGAAGCTATTGCGTGGGTGAATTGGGGAATCGAGCCGGAGGAATTTGACGTGCAGACGTGATATTTAACTTAATTTGGCAAAAAAATCATGAAAAATTTCCAAGAAGTATTTCACAAGTTACCGGAAATAGAAGCTGTAGCGCCCGGTAGGGTTAATTTGCTGGGGGAACATACTGATTATAATGATGGGTTTGTTTTGCCGACGGCGATTCCCCAACACACGATCGTACAATTGACTTTAAGCAATGACGAGCGGCATCACTTGTATTCGGAAAATTTAGATGAAAGGGTAACGATTTTAGACAAAAATATTACTCCTTCCGGTTTTGCTAGTTATATTTTTGGTTGTTTGCACATTGTGGAAAGAGAAGGATATGAAATACCGCCGCTGAATGTATATGTTAAATCTTCGGTGCCGATCGGTTCTGGTTTGTCTAGCAGTGCGGCGTTGGAAGTGGCGATGTTGAGAGGATTGCGATCGCTTCTCGATCTGCCTTTCGATGATATCCAAATCGCCCAACTCGCACAACAAGCAGAAATCCTTTATGCTGGGGTGCAATGCGGCATCATGGATCAGATGGCATCCAGTTTAGCGGATACCGAACATATGCTATTTTTGGATACCCGTACTTTAGTCCGTCGCTTGTTGCCTTTCCCTACTAATGCGGAAATTGTGGTGATGGATAGCGGCGTACCTCGGACGCTGGCAAGTAGCGGATATAACCAAAGGCGTGCGGAATGCGAAGAAGCCGCACATTTGTTGCAAGTGAAAAGTTTGCGAGATGTTGTCGATCGGGATAAGGTGGAAGAGTTACCAGAACCGTTGCGTCGTCGCGCCCGTCATGTGGTAACGGAAAATAACCGAGTTTTGGAAGCTTTGGAAGGGGTTTCGCCGCAGCGTTTTGGGGAATTGATGAATGCTTCCCACGCTAGTTTGCGAGATGATTACGAGGTTTCCGTACCTGCATTGGATAAGTTGGTGGCGATGTTGCAAGAAACGCCTGGGGTATTCGGCGCGAGGTTAACTGGTGCTGGTTTTGGGGGTGCTGGCGTTGCGTTGGTGGAAAGTGGAAGGGGAAATGCGATCGCGCAAGATGTTCTGCAACGTTACAATGATGCAGGTAATCGGGGAAGTATTTTAGTGCCAGAAATTAATTAGATTTAGGAGTCAAAATTCAGAATTCAGAATGCTTTTCTTTCCTGAATGCTAAATTCTGACTTTTGAATTTACTCTCATACCAAATCCAACTTAAATCCCCCTTTTATTATTTAGTCCGCGTAGGCGGACTTCGTTTTTGTAGTAGCGGTTGAAACCGCCAATCCCGATCATTTTTGTTTTAAAACTACTAATGTAATATCATCAAATACCTTCTGTTTTCCAATAAATTGACGAATATCTTCAATAACGGATTGACGAATTTCTTCGGCAGAAAGTTGGCGATTTTCTACCACGATTTGACAGAGTTTTTCTAACCCATATAGCTGTTTATTAACATTCTCGGCTTCTGTAACTCCATCACTATATAAAATGACGACATCTTGGCTATTTAATTTAACTGTTGTCTGGTCAATAAAACCAGCTATATTTGCATCTAAACCGATCGGAAATCCCAAGTCAATAGTATCGATTCTTTCCACCATTCCATCGGTTCGCACGATAATCATTTCCTCATGTTGTCCGCTTAATGTCACCACACCGTCAGCATAATCTAAAATTGCTAACGTCATATTTTTATCAGACTTCATTCGTCGCAAATTATCATATAAAGTTTGATTAACAATATCTAAAAAGCGAACGCGATCGGTTTCATTCACTTTTTGAAGAGTTCTCACTGCTGTTTGTGCCATCAGCATTAATACACCACTTTCTAATCCGTGTCCGGTTACATCACCGATCGCTATCTTGACCCCATGCTCACTCGATAAAACATCATAATAATCGCCCCCAACTTCATCGGCAGGTTCCATATAACCGGCAATTTCCAAACCGGGAATCATTGCTAATTCTGTGGGTTTTGGTAACACCATTTCTTGTAATTTTTTCGCCACATTTAACTCCGCACTGAGGCGCAAATTTTCCGCTTTCAATTTTTCATTAAGGATACTAATTTCTTGATTGGCTGCGGCTAATTGGGCAGTGCGTTCGATCACTTTATTTTCTAAGGTTTGATAAAGTAAAGCATTTTCAATCGAAATTGCTGCCTGGGAAGAGATCAGTTTGAGAATTTCGAGACGCTCCCTAGTAAACGCTCCCGTTGTCAAATTATTTTCTAGGTAAAGAATGCCAATGAGTTTACCTTGATTAATAATCGGAGCGCATAAAATTGACTTAGGTTTATTTTTGACAATATAAGGTTCGTTGATGAAAACTTTCTCGTTTGTGGCATCTGATAAAACTACATCTTCCCGAGTTCTGGCAACATACTTAACCATTCCCACAGGCAAATTTTCGTAATTATCAACAACCAAAGATTGCAAAACTTGTACGGTTTGTTGAGTAACTTCTCCGGCGGCTTCAATGGTTAATTTTCCGTTGGTTGAGAGAATCAGCAATCCTTTTTCCGCTCCGCCATTTTCTAATACGATTCTCATTAATTTTGCCAACAATTTATCGATGGCAATTTCACCCGCCAAAACTTGAGATGCTTTGATAACTGTAGTCAAATCAATATCAGAATTTCCTGCATTTGTGGAAGTGGCTGAGCTAGTAAATGTTGAGCGATGAGTGGTTTTCTTAACTAATTTTTCCGATAAGAACTGCGGATATTTCTGCTCCAAATCCTCTACTTTGCGTTTAGCTCCCCAAAATTGGTAAGCATAGTGGGCTTTTTTCAGATACAGTTTGGCAATTTCCTCCTTACCTTTTCCTAACCAAAATTTAGCTGCTAGTTCGTTACCTAAAGCTTCTATCTGAATGTATTCATTGGTTTGAGCCAAAGTAATGGCGCGATCGTACAAATCTAGCGCTGCCATTTCTTGACCGGAAATCCGAGCCATTTCCGCCTGTACTAACAGGTATTCGTGTAAAAAGTTTTCCGGACAGTTATCTGCCCAAATCTTCATTTGTTGTTGATTAATTTCAATTTGTTTTTGATAATCAAGTTTATCGGATTCATTAGCTGTGGGATAAAGAGCAGCTAAAACTAAAGAAGTATAAAAATTGTTAACAGCACTGATAATCATTCCCTGCACGGCAGAGAACATGGTTTGAGCTTCTTGGAGGCAATTAAGTGCTTCTCGATAATTTCTATATAAATAAAGTACTTGGGCTTTATAAGTTAAGTAATGACAGAGGGCAAAAAAGTTTTTATTCCTTTGGCAATCTTCGATATAATCAGCTTCGTCGATCGATTCGGTGGCGAATTCCCCCTGGTTAGAACTCAAGCCACTTAAATTATAAATGGGTATTTGGCAGGCAATGATAGTATGATAAGCTAATAAGTTTTTAATTTTTAAAGTAAATTTTAAATAGCCGTCGAGGACAGCTAAAATTTCACTAAAGCTTCTACCGGAAACAAAAAAATTAAGTAGTTTATGGAAGGCAAGATAGCCAGCAAATTGTAATTCACCTGATTCTAAACCTGCTTGATAGCCTTCGTTATTAATGGACTCTGCTTCTTTGATGGGGCGAACCCAATTTTGAACGTGATTTGCCAGGTTATTAGCAGCTTTCGCTTTCATCGATGAGTCATTAAAGCGATACGAAATATTTAACCCCAAACGAGCAAATTCATAGCCCGATCGATATTCCTGTAAAACTGAACTTAAGATAATTCCATAACTAGCATAACCTTTAGCTGAAGATGCGATCGGGCCATATTGAATGGAAAGAGAAGCCATTTTAGCGGCAATAATTCCATAAAGTTCGCCGTTAATAAAATAAGCGGCAGGATCGACGCTCACTAATAAATTGAGAGCCGCTCTCATTTGGGGATCGGTCATTTCAGGTTGCTCTAGCAGGGCGTTAATTTGACCGGGTTGCCAGAGTTTTCGCACTTCCGCTAATTCTCGTTGTAAACTATTGGTGAAATCGCGATCGGTTAACTCAATCCCGAATAAACTTAAGGCTTGTCGAGCCGCAGTAATAGCTTGTTCATATTTAGCCATCATGGTTAACATAACAATTAAAATATTATAAATTTCTGCTTTTTCTAAGTTAGTTTTGCATTTGTCGATCGTCAAATGAATCAATTCTTCAGCTTGCTCGAAGTTACCGTTTAAATACTCAATTTCCGCTCTTTCTTTGTAAAGATCCAGAGTTAATTGATATTCCGATCGCCAACAATCGTTACTTAATAACGAAAGTCCGACTTCCAAATATTCTCGTGCTGCCAAATACGCCGTTGAATCTTTAGCTTTGCGAGCAGCAATTAAATTAAATTTAGCTAAGGCTGTTTTTTCGACTTGATGGATAATTAACTCGCGCCCCATATTAAAATGTTCGACGAGATCGAAAATTTTGGCCTCTTGTTCTGTTTCGGACATATTCAGTTGTAATAAGCGCCCTATTTTTAAGTGAACGCCTTTTTTATCCGAGTCAGCAATCAAAGTATAAGCAGCTTGTTGTACGCGGTCGTGGAGAAATTTATAATCTTGAATTAACAGGTTTTCGTCTAACTCAGATGTTGGCAAAATAAATCCAGTCTGAACGGCTATAACTAAGTCGGAAAAAATTACCTCTTTGGGTTTTTCACTGACGATCCCCAAAGTGCTTAAAGAAAAAGAAGCACCAATACAAGCAGCTAAACGTAAAACTTCTTGGGTTAATTCCGGCAGTTTCTTCAACTTGCCGATCATCAAGTCTACCACATTATCAGTAATATTTTGTGCTTCAATTTGGGCAATATTCCACTGCCATTGCTGACTTGAAAAATCAAATGTTATGAGGTTTTCCGCGTGCAGAGTTTTCAGAAATTGATTGACAAAAAATGGATTTCCTTGAGTTTTCTTTACCAATAATTCTGCTAATGGTTTTACTGAATCAAGCTCGCTATATAATGTATCGGCAATAAGTTGGCTAATATTTTCTAATCCTAAAGGAACTAAAGTAATCGAATTAATCGTTGCTCCTGCTTTGAGCAATCTATTTACTGTTATCATCAAGGGATGGCTGGGGCTAACTTCATTATCCCGATAAGCTCCAATTAAAAACAGATATCCCATATCTGTATCTGTCATCATCAGTTCAATTAACTTGAGCGTCGCGGAGTCTGCCCACTGCAAATCATCTAGAAATATGACTAATGGATGCTCTTTCGTACAGAAGGCGCGGATGAAATTACCAAAGACAATATTAAAGCGATTTTGTGATTCGCTTGCCCCTAATTCTGGCACGGGTGGCTGTTTACCGACAATTAATTCTACTTCGGGAATTACATCAATAATCACTTGACCGTTGACTCCAAAAGCACGGCTAAGTTTTGCCCGCCATTGTTCTAACTGGGCTTCGCTTTCGGTTAATAATTGCCGCACTAATCCCTTAAAGGCATTGACGACAGCGGAGTAAGGAATACTCTTTTGAAATTGGTCAAATTTCCCCTCAGTAAAATAGCCCCTCAGTCTGGTATTGGGTTTGTGAATTTCCGCTACGAGGGATGATTTTCCAATGCCAGAATAACCAGCGACTAACATCATTTCGATTTGAGATATTTCTGAGTTGGCTACTCGCTCAAAAGCTGTTAATAGAGCTTCAACTTCTGCTTCTCTTCCGTATAATTTTTGAGGAATGTGAAATCGATCGGAAATATCGTGAGTCGCTAAGGTAAAATTTTCTATATTTCCGGTAGATTGGAATTTTTTTAAACAATTTTCTAAATCCGCTTTTAATCCCCAAGCGCTTTGATACCTATCTTCGGCATTTTTCGCCATTAATTTCATCACGATATTGGCGAGGACAGGCGGAATTAATGGGTTAATCTCTGAGGGTGATAAAGGTTGTTTGGCAATATGACAATGAACTAATTCCAAATCATCGTCTGTTGCAAAGGGCAGTTGTCCGGTTAACAGTTCGTACAACGTGATGCCTAAGGAATAAAAGTCGGTGCGATAATCTAAACTCCGGTTCATTCGTCCGGTTTGTTCGGGGGAAATATAAGGTAAAGTTCCTTCTAATCCGTTGGGGTTTTTGAGTGTGGGATCTTCTCTGGTTAACCGCGTAGAAATGCCGAGATCGATAATTTTTAATTGCTGGGTTTCCCGATTAAGTACAATATTGGCAGGATTGATATCTTTATGGATAATATTGGCAAAATGAATTTGTCCTAAACTCGTAGCAATTTTAATAGCAATTGAAAGAAATTCTTCTAAACTGAACTGATGGTTTTCTATTAAGATTTTCAAGGATTCACCGTCAAAATCTTCCAGAAACATCACTAAACTATTTTGATATTTCTCTAAACCATAAGCTTTAACTACACCCTCTTGATTAAGGCTGCGCGTGAGTTCGTATTCTTGTTTGTAGCGAGTGAGCTCGGCTGGTGTAGGGTAATCTTGTTTGAGGACTTTGAGGATGATTTTTTGGCCATCAGTCTTGCGAATGGCGCGATAAACTTCCGAGTTGGCACTTTCATAGATTTGAGCGAGAATTTGGTAGCCGTCAATGTCGATCATTTTGGTTTTCTGTCTAGGAGCTAATGCTATTAAAGTGGCAAATTTTGCGAATAGAAGATATTGCAATATTAATTTTATTATGTGGCGATGCTGAAGGGATTACTGCTACTCATATTACCTTTTGATGCAAATCGCTCAACTCGCAAAACCAGCATAAATTCTCTATCGAGGGATGCAATGGAGTATTGTGGATCGGATGGCAGTTATAGTATTCTCGTTGAGAATTAAAAGACCTTATGTTAGAAAAGTTTCAGCAATTTGGCTGTTGACGGACTATTTTAAAACACTATGATTTACTTCTTTTTCGGTGCAAGATTATGTATTTTTCAGGCTATCTCGTCAATACATAATCTTTGAGGGGGCAGGGGAGAAATTAGTGACGCAGTTAAAGTGAATTGGTATACGATCGCGCAAGATGTTCTGCAACGTTATAATGATGCGGGTAATGGGGAAAGTATTTTAGTAACCGAAATCAGTTAGGTTTTACTAGCTACGAAAGCAATATTATATGGAATGAAAAGGCGACCGATACCTTTGTAATTCTCAATATACAAAACTATCTCAACGATGCGATCGACACAGCGATCTCGATATTCCCGTTCATCAAATCGAGCAAGACTTCCAATCGTCAAGACAGGAAGCGAATTAGCATTGTTTTCTTCCCTAAGAACTTGCTCAAGGGAATCGTTGCCTTTCATACTTCGATTTGCAGTGAGCAAAATCATTTGGTTTGCTTGAGCTACTTGCCAGACAGTTCGATCGTTGCTGTCAATAGATAACCCAATCTCCTCAAACATGACAAAGCGGATAGAGAGTAGCTCAACCCAACCACGATTAGTTAGATTTCCTAACAAAATTAATGCTTGTCCTTCTAAATTATGATCTATTAAAAAAATCATACTTTCAATTCACGTTGAGCTTTTTGAGCCTGAAGTTTTGCCCAAAGAGCTTCTTGACCTGGTTTAGGTGGCATTGCAGCGATCTGGACAAGACGATCGCGATTGCGTTCTTCCCAATATTGCTTAATTTCTTCTGTTTGTTGTAAAACAATTTGATATTCTGCCTCTACTTCAGCACGATTTCTCTCAATGTAGGATAAAGCAGCATTAACTTGTTTTTCTGTTAAACAAAGTTTTTCGCGAATTAACAGAGGTGGATACTGAGCGGTTAAGTAATCCATCACGTCGTAAAGGGTGATGCGCGTACCTGCGATCGTCAATCCGCGTTCTGTTCGGATGATTTCAGATTGCCCGTTTGATACTGAAGTCATATCTATCAACTCCTATAAAAAATTATGGTCGAATACTGATAAACCCATTTACATGGTAATACGGTGATGAAGATTAACAATATTTTATTACCCCAAAAAACTTAGTGTGCTCAGCCAACGCGACTAAGCACACTAGTTCGGAATTGTTAGATTTTTCAAGTGTCGATCGTCAGAAACTAACGAAAAAGAATGAACGGTAACTTACTAAGGTGGACAGGTTATTGCAGTTTCTATTTCACGGCCTCAGCATTTTTGATTGTCTTACCAGACTCTTGGTTTGGCCTTGCTCTACTAACAATTTCGAGCGTGTGCCACTTAAGCTTTATGCCTTTTCTTTTCACTGCAACTGGGTTCTGTACGGGAGATACCTGGTCGGAACCCTTTTGGTTTGTTCTTTTGGTATCTGATTTAAAATTAACACGGCATTTCTGAAGAGGGAATACCTGTTTACTTAAATTTACGACTGTTTACAGTACTTAAGTTTTTGGTAAATGGGATTAACAACAAATTGGGCATGGCAAAATGGAAAGCGTAGATTGGGATTGTGGTAAAAGTGATAGATAAGTTTAAAAACCGCAGATAAAGAGGGATGAACGCAGATGAACGCAGATGAAGATGTAGTTTTGACCAAAGTTAATTGCATTTCAATCGAAAATCTAAAATCGAAAATCTAAAATCGTCCAGTCCCCACTTGCTCAACAAAATGTAAAAATTGAGATGTTGACTGACACGATACCCATATAGATAGATCCATGTCTTCCCTACCCCAGTACCTCAGCGGTAACGAAATTCGGCAAAAATTCCTCGACTTCTTCGCCCAACGAGGACACCAAATCCTACCCAGTGCGTCTTTAGTGCCGGAAGATCCCACCGTACTGCTGACGATCGCTGGGATGTTACCATTTAAACCGATCTTTTTAGGGCAGAGAACCCCAGAATTTCCTCGCGCTACCACATCCCAGAAATGTATCCGCACCAACGATATCGAAAATGTGGGCAGAACGGCGCGACATCATACTTTCTTTGAAATGCTGGGTAATTTCAGCTTTGGAGATTATTTTAAAGAACAAGCGATCGCATGGGCGTGGGAACTGTCAACGGAAACTTTTGGACTACCCCCAGAACGCCTCGTCGTTAGCGTGTTTGAGGAAGATGACGAAGCTTTTGCTTTATGGCGAGATAAGATTGGCATTCCGCCCCATCGCATTCAACGCATGGGGGCAGATGATAATTTCTGGGTATCCGGGCCAACAGGCCCCTGCGGGCCTTGTTCGGAAATTTACTATGATTTCCACCCAGAACGAGGGGATGACAAGATTAATTTAGAAGATGATACCCGGTTTATCGAGTTTTACAATCTCGTTTTTATGCAGTATAACCGGGATGCCGATGGTAAATTGACACCCCTGCAAAATAAGAATATCGACACTGGTATGGGTTTGGAGAGGATGGCGCAAATCCTGCAAAAAGTGCCGAATAATTACGAAACAGATTTGATTTTCCCGATTATCAAAACTGCTGCGGAAATTGCCCAAATTGATTACAACCAAGCTGATGAGAAAACGAAAGTTTCTCTGAAGGTAATTGGCGATCACGTCCGTTCGGTAGTTCACATGATTGCTGATGGGATTCGCGCTTCTAATGTGGGTCGCGGTTACGTTTTGCGGCGGTTAATTCGGCGGGTTGTTCGTCATGGTAGGTTGATTGGTATTCAAGGGGAATTTACGACAAAAGTGGCGGAAACTGCGATCGCACTGTCGGAATCGAATTATCCGAATGTGCGACAAAAGGAAGCGCAAATTAAAGCAGAATTGCAAAGAGAAGAAACGGGATTTCTCAAGACTTTGGAACGAGGGGAAAAACTGCTGGCAGAAATTCTCGATCGCGTAAAGCAGTCGGGAGAAAATCAAATCAACGGAAGAGATGCTTTCACTCTTTACGACACTTACGGTTTTCCTTTAGAATTAACTCAAGAAGTGGCGGCTGAAGAGGGATTTACTGTTGATATCCCAGGTTATGAAGCGGCGATGGAAGAACAAACCCAACGGGCTAGGGACGCACACCAAACGATCGATCTAACCGTGCAAGGTTCCCTGGATAAATTAGCTGAAAATATCCATTCTACTGAGTTTTTGGGTTATCACGAATTTGCCAGTCAAAGCAGAGTAGAAGTTATCTTAGTGAATGGGGAAGCAGTAGAAGCAGCAGAAGCAGGGACAAGCGTGCAAATCGTCCTCAACAAAACCCCTTTTTATGCGGAATCGGGCGGACAAGTTGGCGATCGCGGTTACATCACCGGCGACGATATTGTAATTCGAGTTGAAGATGTGAAGAAAGAATCGGATTTTTTCGTTCACTTCGGACGCATCGAACGGGGTACTTTGCGAGTAGGAGATAACGTAACTGCCCAGATCGATCGCGCTTGTCGTCGTCGCGTGCAAGCTAATCATACCGCCACTCATTTGTTGCAAGCGGCATTGAAAAAGTTGGTCGATGATTCCATCTCGCAAGCAGGTTCTTTAGTGGCGTTCGATCGCTTGCGATTCGATTTCAATTGTCCGCGTGCTTTGACACCAGAAGAAGTGCAACAAGTAGAAGAACAAGTTAATACTTGGATTGCCGAAGCACACTCTGCTTCCATAGCGGTAATGCCGATCGCAGAAGCGAAAGCCAAAGGTGCGATCGCCATGTTTGGAGAAAAGTACGGCGAAGAAGTAAGAGTGCTAGATTTCCCAGGCGTTTCAATGGAGTTGTGCGGCGGAACTCACGTTAGCAATACCGCTGAAATTGGCGCGTTCAAAATTATATCCGAATCGGGCATATCTTCGGGAGTAAGAAGAATTGAAGGGGTAGCGGGGCCATCTATTTTAGATTACTTGAACGTGCGGGATAAAGTAGTCAAAGAATTGAGCGATCGCTTTAAAGCTAAACCAGAAGAATTGCCCGATCGCATCAACAATTTGCAAAACGAACTGAAGTCAACTCAAAAACAATTAGAAGCAGCTAAATCCGAATTAGCCATTGCCAAATCCGACCAATTACTTACCCAAGCCGAGACAGTTGGCGATTACCAAATCCTCGTGTCCCAATTAGGAGAAGTTGACGCCGAATCTCTCAAAACAGCCGCCGAAAGATTACAGCAAAAACTCGGTAATGCAGCGGTGTTTTTAGCATCGACTCCCGAACCGCAAAAAGTGAATTTCATCGCCGTTTTCAGCCCGGAAATTAATAAAAAAGGACTGCAAGCTGGCAAATTCATCGGTGGAATTGCCAAAATCTGCGGTGGCGGTGGCGGCGGACGCCCCAACTTAGCCCAAGCAGGCGGCAGAGATGCTAGTAAATTAAAGGAAGCCTTAGAAACTGCCCGTGCTCAATTGCGAGAAGGTTTGCAGTAGATTTCGATCGCTTCACTCAAGTGCTGTGATGTCATATTGATTATTTCGGCAGGAGCAAACATTTTTTTAGGGACACGGCATCATAAATTTATTGGTATAGAGCAAAATTTTAATCATGCCGTGTCCCTACCTGCATTATTAAAATTGGTATCGTGTCAACCACCAATTTTAGGAGATTAGGTGTAGGCTAATGGATAATAAATAACTTTAGATAGCCAAAAAAATTTGCAATTATCTTTAGGAATTACCATTAGCAATACCTAATTAGCATCTACCAATTCCATGAAACTACGTGAAAAGACACTCCTTGTTATTGGTTTAACTTTGGTTGGGTTAGTAGGCGTTTTATATGCCACTGCATCTACCATCCTCATGAACCAAGTCCGGAATTTAGAAGTAGATTATACAAAAAGAGGAGTACAACGTGCTTTAGATGCTTTAGCAGAAGATATCAATAATTTAACCGTACCAGTTCGCCAATTAGCTGTTTGGGATGATACTTACCTCTTCATGCAGCAGCCAAACGCACGGTATTTAGAAACAAATTTTAGTGATGATACTTTTTCAGATTACAGGCTGAATATAGCCCTATTAATCGACCGTTCTGGTAAAGTGGTTTTTAGCAAAAATTGGGATTTTAAGAAAAGTCAAAGTTTTCCCATAGAAAAAGAAATTTTACAACATCTCAAGCCAAACAGCTTGCTGCTAAAACATTCTCACCCCGACAGCATTCGTACTGGTATTATTTTGTTACCAGAGAATCCGCTTTTGATCGTTTCCCATCCGATTGTGAAAAACACTTTTCAAGGAGACATCCAAGGAACTATGGTGATGGGGCGCTATCTTACGCCAGAAGAGATTAAGCGGTTGTCCGTCCTCACTCAGTTAAATATCGATATATATCTGGTTAAATCTCCGCAATTATCTACCAATTTACAGTTAATTATTAATTCCTTAGTTGAGCAATCAAGAAATTCTATACCTAATCAAATAGAAAGTAAAAATAAAGCCGTTTTTCCATTGAAACAGACCAATGTAAAATCACTTGCTACCGCTCATATTACTGCCCAGCAATTAGATGAAAATACCATTGCAGGATATAACTTAATTACAGATATTTACGGTCAACCCGCTCTTTTATTGCAAGTAAAATTACCCAGAACCATCTACAATCAAGGTAAAAATAGCCTTTCCTATCTCCTTTGGTCGCTAGTAGGAGTCGGTGTAGTTTTTGGAATTGGCAATTTATTTTTATTAGAAAAATTAGTCTTATCTCGATTAGCTAGACTAAGTACTGGTGTCAAAAATATTGGTAGTAGCGGCGACCTTTCAATGCGAGTATCGGCTAAAGGTAACGATGAATTGTCCAGTTTGGGACTCACGATTAACTGGATGTTAGAAGCTTTGGAACGTTCTCTTAAAGAATTGAAAATAGAAAGAGAGAAAGCAGAAAAGTTGTTACTTAATATTTTACCGGAAGTAATAGCAGTTCGCTTAAAAAAAGACTCTTGCACCATTGCGGATAATTTCGCGGAAGCAACCGTATTATTTGCTGATATTGTTGGCTTCACCAAAATGGCAGCCCATACATCTCCGGTGGAATTAGTTAATTTACTCAACCAGATATTTTCTGCTTTCGACCGATTAGTAGAACAACATGGATTGGAAAAAATTAAAACTATTGGTGATGCTTATATGGTAGTAGGAGGTTTGCCCATTCCTCGACCCGATCATGCTGAAGCAATGGCAGAAATGGCTCTCGATATGCAACGAGAAATTGAAAAATTTAATACTAAAAATAAAGTAGATTTTAGTATGCGAATTGGCATCAATACTGGGCCGGTTGTGGCAGGAGTGATCGGAATTAAAAAGTTTATTTACGATTTGTGGGGTGATACGGTTAATACAGCCAGCCGCATGGAATCCCACGGCTTACCTGGTTGTATCCAAGTCACAGAAGCAACTTACAACTGTTTAAAAGAAAAATATGTATTGCAAGAAAGGGGTGTCATTCAGATCAAAGGGAAAGGAGAAATGACCACTTATCTGTTGATTGGGAGAAAAGAAAATCAGGAGTCAGGAGTCAGAATTCAGGAGTCAGAATTCAGGAGTCAGAATTCAAAAAATTAATTTTCTCTACCCATCAGGTTGGTAGCCGGAATCACATTGGATGGTCTTGTAGCTATAGCCAGGTTGTTGCTGATATGACTAAATATGAAGCTTTATTGGCCAAAATCTGCCAATCAATTCTGGATTTTCACTTTTTGGTTTTACTTTGGCATTTTAATGGCGATTTGTGTCTCTGCTTATCTGAAAATCCTACCTGTTAAGTCATCTACTATCCCTTTCTACGATACGATCGGCCATTTTATTTTAATCGGCTTGGCGTCTTTTTTTAGCCATTTAGCGATGAAAAAACGTAAAATTACGATAGGTACTTTTTTGTTACCCTTAGCACCGCTTTTAGTGAGCATTTTTACATTGATTGAGGAGGTACTGCAAAACCTTTCACCGTACCGAACTTTTAGTTTATCCGACTTGGCGGCTGATTTGGTTGGCATTATATTCTTTTATTGGTTAGCAGAAAAGGTCAATCGATTTTAGATTTTAGATTGACCAAACAAATCAATCTATTAATCTAAGGTCATTTTCGGTTAGGTTAGTTTATCAAATCGATGATGGGAGTAAAATATGAGGTGCCCTGCTTGTCACAATAATTTAAATCAATTATTAGTTGGAGACGTAATAATTGATGCTTGTGAGGATGGATGCGGTGGGATTTGGTGCGATAGATTTGAGATTAAAAAGCTAAATCAACTTGGAGATTCGGAAATTGAAGAACTGCTTAATTTAGCCAAAAATAAAAAAATTGAAGTCGTTCAAAATAAAAAACGCCACTGCCCAAAATGCAAAAATATAGTGATGCAGAGGCACTTTTTTAGCGTGAAGAAACAGGTTTTAGTGGATGAGTGTCCTAAATGTGGCGGTTATTGGTTAGATGCTGGAGAGTTGGAGAATATCCGCCAGGAGTTTAGTTCGGATAAAGCCAAAGAAGTAGCGGCAGATGAGTATTTTTCGGAAGTGTTTAAACAGTATGGTTTGGAGAAAAAACCTCAACCAGAACCAAAACAAAGAGGATTGAGAAATCGGCTTTTTTAATAACGCAAGTTGCTAGTTACAAATATTGACCTTTAGATCCCCCCTTTTTAAGGGGGGTTAGGGGGGATCTAAAGCGGCTAAACTCATAACTAGCAACTTGCGTTAATAGGGGAAGTTTTTTGATTAAAACCGCAGATGAACGCAGATATTGCATCAATCTGCGATCGTGCGTATTGCAAGTTACCAAAAAGTTAAAATAGAAACTCAATCAGGAAAAAAGCCCGAATTTATTAACCCATGACAACTGCTGCACCAGTTAAAACTCAGTACGAAGCGATCATTGGTTTAGAAACTCACTGTCAGCTGAGTACGAATACGAAAATTTTCTGTAATTGTTCTACTGAATTTGGTACTCCGCCGAATCAGAATGTTTGTCCGATTTGTATGGGTATGCCTGGGGTGTTGCCGGTACTAAATGAAATGGTTTTGGAGTATGCTGTGAAGGCTGGTCTAGCCTTGAACTGTCAGATCGCGCCTTTTAGCAAATTTGACCGTAAACAGTATTTTTATCCGGATTTGCCGAAAAATTACCAAATTTCTCAGTTCGATTTGCCGATCGCAGAACACGGCTGGCTGGAAGTCGAGTTAGTCGATGACTCGGGTAACGCTACCCGCAAGAAAATCGGCATTACCCGTCTGCACATGGAAGAAGATGCTGGGAAATTGGTACACGCGGGAAGCGATCGCCTTTCCGGTTCCACCTATTCCCTGGTAGACTTTAACAGAACGGGTGTACCTTTAGTTGAGATCGTCTCAGAACCGGATATGCGTTCTGGTCAAGAAGCAGCCGAATACGCACAAGAACTGCGCCGCATTCTCCGCTATCTGGGTGTCAGCGATGGGAATATGCAGGAAGGTTCTCTGCGCTGCGATGTGAATATTTCGGTGCGCCCGGTTGGGGAAAGCAAGTTTGGCACTAAGGTAGAAATTAAGAATATGAACTCCTTTAGTGCGATTCAAAGGGCGATCGAATATGAAATCGATCGACAAATCGCCGCCCTAGAAGCTGGAGAACGCATCATCCAAGAAACCAGACTTTGGGAAGAAGGTAGCCAACGTACTATTAGTATGCGGACTAAGGAAGGTTCCAGCGATTATCGCTACTTCCCAGAACCGGATTTAACCCCGATCGAAGTCTCATCTGCACAGTTGGAGAAATGGAAATCGGAACTGCCAGAACTTCCCGCCGAGAAACGCCACCGTTATGAAAAGGAGTTGGCACTTTCTGCTTATGATGCACGAGTCCTGACAGACGATCGCACAGTGGCAGAATTTTTTGAAGCAACGGTGGCGGCTGGTGGTAATTCCAAGCAAGCTGCTAACTGGGTGATGGGAGATATCACTGCTTATCTGAATAACGAAAAGCTTACCATCAGCCAAATTGCCCTCAAACCGGATACCCTAGCCGAATTGCTTTCCTTAATTGAGTCGGGAACGATTAGCGGCAAGATTGCTAAAGAAATTCTACCCCAATTACTGACGAAAGGCGGTTCCGCGAAGGAATTGGTCGAAAAGAAGGGATTAACTCAAATTTCCGACCCGAAAGCCTTGGAAAGTACGATCGATGAAATTTTAGCCGCCAATCCCAAGGAGTTGGAACAGTACCGCAACGGGAAAACCAAACTGTTGGGCTTCTTCGTGGGACAAGTGATGAAGAAAACTTCCGGTCGGGCTGACCCACAGCTAACCAACCAATTATTGGCCCAAAAGTTGAAATCTTAGCCTTAACTTTACAAAAAAGTTGGCTGATTTCACAAAAAACTCAAAATAGGGGGTGACACCCCTCACCCCCATCTGCTTATAATGGTGTATGTAGATGCACCCTGATGATCGGGAGAGTCGTTCATCCAAGCGGCTCCCCCCTTTTTTTTTGCCCCTGGTTGTTGGATTGCCTTTAAAGGTAGAGGGGCAGGGGAAACCCAAGCACTACAAGCTTTTCAGTATTTCGGTACTTTACTCAGATCTTGCACCAGGGCTAAAAACCGGGTTTCTTGCAAATAGCTAAACCTGAAAGCCTATATTTTTCGTAAAGAAACCCAGTTTTTCAAGTCTTGTTGAGAATGGTGCAAGATGTAAGTTTACCTTAAATGATAAGAATCGGCTAAGCTGCTACGCATTTAATTTTGATATTGAGCTTGATGGGGAGATGGGGAGATGGGGGGATGGGGGGATGGGGAGAGGGATTGACAGTTTTTCTCGACACTCGGAAATATACAAATTAGATGCGATGCAAGCTTATTACCGATTCACTTTAACTGTGTTGGTTGA